>NZ_JBFBAG010000042.1:0-27942 GCF_040682155.1 Amycolatopsis sp. NPDC051371 | reverse complement strand
GCGCGGCCGCCTTGCTCCGCTCGCGTTCGCGGAGCTCGGCGCTCGAAGCGAGAACACTGTTTCCCACTCACGACGGCCGGCGCGCACTAGGAACGTCATGACCCGCTATGTCCTGCGACGGCTGCTCCAGCTGATCCCGGTGTTCTTCGGCACCACCTTCCTCATCTACGTCCTGGTCTGGGCCGTGCCCGGCGACCCGTTCTCCGGCAAGTGCGGCCAGACCGCCTGCCCGAAGGCCTACATCACCCAGATGACGGAGAAGTTCCACCTCGACGACAACCTCTTCGTCCAGTACTTCAAGTACCTCGGGAGCCTGTTCACCGGTGACTGGGGCGAGACCTTCAACGGCACCTCGGTCGGCGAGCTGATCGCGACGTCGTACCCGATCACGCTGCGCCTGGCCGTGATCGCCGTGGTCATCGAGGCCCTCATCGGGCTCACCGCCGGCGTGCTGACCGGCCTGCGCGGCAAGGGTTTCCTCGACAACTTGGTCTTGGTCTCGACCACGTTCCTGATCTCGCTGCCGGTGTTCGTCACGGCGATCGTGCTGCAGCTCGCCTTGGGCAGCAACGGCCTCGGCCTGATCGAGGCCAGCGTGTCCGACAACCCCAGCGTCGGCGAGCTGATCGTGCCCGGCATCGCGCTCGGCAGCCTGTCCATGGCCTACGTGGCGAGGCTGTCGAGAACGAGCATCGCCGAAAACCGCCGCGCCGACTACGTGCGCACGGCGATCGCCAAGGGCCAGCCGAACAGCCGTGTCGTCGGTGTCCACCTGCTGCGCAACTCGGTGATCCCGGTGCTCACCTTCCTCGGCACCGACCTGGGCGCCCTGATGGGCGGCGCGATCGTCACCGAAGGCGTGTTCAACATCAACGGCCTGGGCGGGCTCATCTTCCGCGGCATCCAGAACCGGGAGAGCGCGACCGTCGTCGGCGTCGTCGTCCTGCTGGTGCTGGTGTACCTGCTGATGAGCCTGATCGTCGACCTGCTGTACGCCGTTCTCGACCCGAGGATCCGCTATGACTGACCCGAACCTGGTGGGCGGCGGCGGGGCCGACGCGGCCGAGCTGTCGCGCATCGACGACTCCGGCACCGGCCCGCAGAAGCCCCGCAGCCTGTGGAGCGACGCGTGGCGCCAGCTGCGGCGCAAGCCGGCCTTCGTCGCGTCGGCGGTGATCATCCTGCTGATCGTGCTGATCGCCATCGCACCCGGCCTGTTCAGCTCCCGGGAAGCCGGGTTCAGCGATCTCACGCACGCGAACGAAGGCCCGTCCGCGGACGCCTGGTTCGGCTACGACAACCAGGGTTACGACGTCTACGCCCGCACCATCTACGGCGCTCGCGCGTCCCTGCTGGTCGGCGTGTTCTCGACCTTGCTGACCGTCCTCTTCGGATCGCTGGTCGGCATCTTCGCCGGCTACTACGGGCGGTTCGTCGACAGCATCCTGTCGCGCTTCGGCGACATCTTCGCGGGCCTGCCGTTCGTGCTCGGCGCGATCGTCATCCTGACGACGTTCAACGCGCCCGGCTCGAACCCCGGCGCGGTCACGATCATCGTCCAGGTGGTCTGCTCCATCGCCGTGCTGAGCTGGCCGGTGGCCATGCGCATCATGCGTTCGGCGACGCTGGTGGCCAAGCAGCTCGACTACGTGAAGGCCGCGCGCGGGCTCGGCGCGAGCACCCCGCGGATCATCTTCCGGCACCTGCTGCCCAATACGATCGCGCCGGTGCTGGTGTACGCCACCATCGCGCTCGGCGCGTTCATCGGCGCCGAGGCGACGCTGGCCTACCTCGGCATCGGCGTGCGCCCGCCGGTGATCTCGTGGGGCGTGATGATCAGCGACTCGCGGGACTACTTCCGGGTGGACCCGCACATGCTGCTGTTCCCCGGCGCCTTCGTCACCCTGACCGTGCTGGCCTTCGTGATGCTGGGTGACGGCATCCGCGACGCGCTCGATCCGAAGTCGAGGTAGATCCCCTTGTCCGACAACGAACTCTTACTCGAAGTAGAGGATCTGCACGTCGAGTTCCGGACCTCCGACGGCGTGGCCAAGGTGCTCAACGGCGTCGGCTACTCGGTGCACGCCGGCGAGACCCTGGCGGTGCTGGGCGAGTCCGGCTCCGGCAAGAGCGTCACCGCGCAGACGGTGATGGGCATCCTCGACATGCCACCGGGCGTGATCACCGCCGGTGCGGTGCGCTGGCGCGGCGAGGACCTGCTGACCGCGTCCGAGGACCGCCGCCGCGAGGTGCGCGGCAGCGAGGTCGCGATGATCTTCCAGGACGCGCTCTCCGCGCTGAACCCCGTGTTCACCGTGGGCTTCCAGATCGAGGAGCAGCTGCGCATCCGGCTCGGGATGTCCAAGAAGGACGCCCGCAAGCGCGCCGTCGAGCTGCTCGACATCGTCCGCATCCCGGCCGCGGACCGGCGGATCAAGGACTACCCGCACCAGTTCTCCGGCGGCATGCGCCAGCGCGCGATGATCGCGATGTCCCTGGCGCTGGACCCGGACCTGCTCATCGCCGACGAGCCCACGACCGCCCTCGACGTCACCGTCCAGGCCCAGATCATGGACCTGCTCGCCGAGATCCAGGCCGAACGCAAGATGGGGCTCGTGCTGATCACCCACGACCTCGGGGTGGTCGCGGAGGTCGCCGACCGGATCGCGGTGATGTACGCGGGCCGGATCGTCGAGCAGGCCGACGTCGTCGAGCTGTTCCGCGCGCCGGCCCACCCCTACACCGCCGCGCTGATGGACTCCCTGCCCCGGCTCGACCTCAAAGGACAGACGCTGGAAACCATCAAGGGCCTGCCGCCGAGCCTGCTCGACATCCCGCCGGGCTGCCCGTTCCACCCCCGGTGCAAGCGGGCCGAAGCCCGGTGCTCCGAAGAAGTCCCGGCACCGCGCGGGATCGGCTTCGGCCGGACCAGCGCGTGCCACTTCGCCGAAGAGGTGGTGAACTCCCGTGGCAGCATCTGATTCCGCCTCCGCCGAGAAGCGCACGTCGTCGGACCCCATCCTCTCGGTTTCCGGACTCCAGAAGTACTTCCCGGTCCGCACCGGCATCCTGTTCAAGCGCACGGTCGGGCAGGTCAAAGCGGTCGACGGCGTCTCCTTCGACCTGATGCCGGGCGAGACGCTCGGCGTCGTCGGCGAGTCCGGCTGCGGCAAGTCGACGCTGGCGCAGGTCCTGATGCGTCTCGAAGAGCCGACCGGCGGCACCGCGACGTTCGAGGGCCGTGACATCTTCTCGATGCGCGGCAACGAACTGCGCAAGCTGCGGCGCGAGATCCAGATCGTGCTGCAGGACCCGTACACCTCGCTCAACCCGCGGATGACCGTCGGCGACATCGTCGGCGAGCCGTTCGAGATCCACTCCGACGTGGCGCCCAAGGGATCGCGCGCGACGAAGGTGCAGGAGCTCCTGGAGGTCGTCGGGCTCAACCCCGAGCACCTCAACCGCTACCCGCACCAGTTCTCCGGCGGGCAGCGCCAGCGCATCGGCATCGCGCGGGCACTCGCGCTGCGGCCCAAGGTGATCATCTGCGACGAGCCGGTGTCCGCCTTGGACGTTTCGATCCAGGCGCAGGTGATGAACCTGCTCGGGGACCTGCAGGACGAGTTCGGCCTGTCCTACGTGTTCATCGCGCACGACCTTTCCGTGGTGCGGCACCTGTCCAACCGGGTCGCCGTGATGTACCTCGGCAAGATCGTCGAAATCGGGACGGACGAGGAGATCTACGAACGACCGTCCCACCCGTACACCCAGGCGCTGCTGTCCGCCGTGCCCGTCGCGGATCCGGCCGTCCGCGGGCAGCGGCAGATCATCCGGCTCGAGGGTGACGTGCCGAGTCCGCTGGATCCTCCGTCCGGGTGCCGGTTCCGCACGCGCTGCTGGAAGGCGCAGGACCGGTGCGCCACGGAAGTCCCGGAGCTGGTGCCGAGGACGGACGGCCACTTGTCAGCTTGTCACTTCGCGGAGCAGAAGTCGGTTGTTCCATAACGTCCGTTCGGCCGTTGTGGCTGCATTGTCCGATCTATACGGTGCAGGAACCGCTTTCCCGAGGAGGAGAATCGTGCAGAGACCCAGGCTTCTCGCCGCGGCCATGGCCATCCCGCTGTTCGGGGCGATCTCGGCCGTCGCGGTCCCGGTCGCGGCCGCGCAGCCCGCGCTGGCCGGCCCGGCGACCGAGTTCACCGTGCTCGCCAAGGACACGCAGAGCATCGGCACCGCCCAGCAGGCGATCCGCGCCGCGGGCGGCACCGTGCTGGAGACGAACACCGCCGTCGGCCTCATCAAGGCCAGCGCCCCGGCCACCGGATTCACCGAGCGCGTCTCGGCGAACCGGGCCGTGTTCGGCGCGGCCAAGGCCCAGGTCATCGGCTCGCTGCCGAAGAACGGCAAGAAGGCCAAGAACGACAACGCCGAAAAGGAAGGACGCGGCGCGGCCTCTTCGAAGAAGGCGGCGACGAAGGCCGTCGGAATGGACCCGCTGGACGACCAGCTCTGGGGCCTGAAGTCCGTGCGCTCCGACCTTTCGCGCACCAAGCAGCCGGGCAGCAAGCAGGTCAAGGTCGGCGTCATCGACACCGGCATCGACGGCACGCACCCGGACATCGCGCCGAACTTCGACGCGGCCGACTCGCGCAACTTCGTCAAGGACATCCCGTTCGACGTCAACGGCGTCGAGGTCGACGGCCCGTGTGAGTTCCGCGGCTGCGTCGACCCGGTCAACCACGACGACGGCGCCCACGGCACGCACGTCGCCGGCACCATCGCCGCCGCGGCCAACGGCTTCGGCGTCTCCGGCGTCGCGCCGAACGTCACGCTGGTGAACATCCGCGCCGGCCAGGACTCGGGCTACTTCTTCCTGCAGCCGACCGTCGACGCGCTGACCTACGCCGGCGACGCGGGCATCGACGTCGTCAACATGTCGTTCTACACGGACCCGTGGCTGTACAACTGTGCCGCCAACCCGGCCGACTCGGCCGCGGAGCAGGCCGAGCAGCGCACGATCATCGAGGCCACCCAGCGCGCGCTGAACTACGCGCACCGCAAGGGCGTCACGATGGTGGTCGCGCTGGGCAACCAGCACACCGACCTCGGCGCGCCGCAGCCGGACACCACGAGCCCGGACTACCCGGCGAACTCGACGCACCCGCGTCAGGTCGACAACAGCTCCTGCCTGAACCTGCCGGTCGAAGGCAACCACACGATCGGCGTCGGCGCGTTCGGGCCGTCGCAGGCGAAGGCGGACTACTCGAACTACGGCACCGAGCAGATCTCGGTTTCCGCGCCGGGCGGGTACTTCCGCGACGGCTTCGGCACGCCGTGGTTCCGCACGGTCGAGAACGAGATCCTCTCGGCGTACCCGAAGAACGTGGGTGTGGCCGAGGGCAACATCGACGCGGCGGGCAACGTGACGCCGGAAGGTGTCGCGCTGGGCGTCCAGAAGGCGACGGCGGCCGACGGCCGGGTCGGCTACTACCAGTGGCTGCAGGGCACGTCGATGGCGACACCGCACGCGGCCGGCGTCTCGGCGCTGATCGTTTCGCAGTACGGCAAGAAGTCCCACGGCGAGTTCGGCCTGGACCCGGACAAGGTCCAGCGCGTGCTCGAGGGCACGGCGTCGGAGATCGCCTGCCCGGTCCCGCGCACGGTGGACTACGTGGACGAAGGCCGTGGGCCGGAGTTCACCGCGACCTGCCAGGGTGACCCGTCGTTCAACGGCTTCTACGGCAACGGCGCGGTCGACGCGTATGCCGCGGTGACCCGCGGGACGCAGTACCTGAAGTAAGGAAAGTTTCAACGCCCGCCCCGGGGAGGCAACCTCCCCGGGGCGGTCCGCGTTCTCCCTGCGAACGAGGGGGATTGCGGGATGGACGTGCGCGAACCGGCGCTGCCGGTGGATCCGAGGTTGCCGGGCGAGCCGACGGTGCTCGAGGTGGGCCGCACACGGATGTGGCTGGCCCGACGCGGGGTGCCGGTGTGGCTGCCGACGCGGCTGGCCATCACGTTCGTCGGCGGCGCGGCGCTGTGTGCGGCGACCTTCCTGACCACGCCGCGGTTCACGTCGAGGCACTGGTACCCGCCGGCGGTGGAGGTCGGGCTGCACACGCTCGCGCTGGCCCTGGGCGCCGGCGCGACCGCGCTGGTGCTCGGCCGGGCGCTCCGCGGGCCGGTGATCGCGGAGGACGCGGCTTCCCGGTGGGTCGACGAGCTGTTGCGGGCCGAAGACCCCTACCGGTTCGCCCCGAGCGCGGTGTACGCGGTGCTGGCGATGCCGGTCTTCGTGGTCGACTGGGCGACGCCCGGCTGGCTGGGCTGGTCGGCGCTGAGCTACCTGGTGGTCGTGGTCGTCCTGCAGCTGACCGGCTGGCTGGTCACCCGTCACCGGTACCGGCGCCTGCCGCCCGGTTACTACGGCCGGTAAACCTTTTCGCCCGCTCGTGCGTGTTCCGCGAGGCGAGGGGGGTTCCATGGGCGAACATGTTCCGAACCGGAGTGAGGTGGAGATGGCCGCGCTCTGGCTGGGCAAGCACGGGGTTCAGGTGGGGATCCCGACCCGGCTGCTCGCGACCAGACTGAGCGTGCGCCGGAGTGCGTGGCCGCGGGGGCTGCGGCTCCGGCAGGCCGGAATCGTGCTGGCCGCCGTGGCCTGCGGGGTCGGCTACCAGTGCCTGCAGTACCTGCCCGGCGTGCGCGGCGTCGAGATGACCGAGAGCAAGATCCTTTACTTCATCTCTTTCGGGTTCCAGGGAGCGCTCTGGTTCGCCCTGCGGCGACGGGACCGCGAGGCCGTGGCCGTGCTGGGCACCCGGGCGCTCGACCGTCCGCGGCCGCCGTGGCGCGAACTGGTGAACGGCTGGTACCTCGCGGCCGCCATGGTGACCTTCGCCGGCGGTGCCGCGCTCGGGGCGACGATGTTCTTCGCCACCGAGTACCGGACCTACGCCTGGAGCTGGCTCGGTGTGCTCGGCTTGGCTGCGGCCCTCTTCGCGATGGTCGTGACCGGTGTGGTCCGCCGGCCGGTGATCGCGGAGGACGAGGCGTCGCTGGCGGTCGACGCCGTGCTGCGGAAGGAAGACCTGAACGTCGTGGCTCCGTCGATGTACGCGTTCCCGGTGCTCCTCGACCTGGTGACCACCCATCGGCAACCGCCCGGGTTCACGTCGTGGCTCCTCGGCTACGTCCTGCTCGCAGTCGGGATCCAGGTCATCGGCGCACTCGTCCACCAACGACGGCGACCGGCCCTCCCGGACGGCCACTACGGCGAACCGCTGCCGGCTCGGGAAGGCGTCCGATGAGCACGCTGACGGCGCGGGAGAAGGCCGCGGTCAAGTGGCTCGAACTACGCGGAGTCCAGGTGGCCGAGCCGATGACGCTGCTGACGTCACGGCTGAGCGTCCGCCGCGGGAAGCGGTCGCCGGACGCCTTCACCGCAGCCTTCTTCGTGTACCTGCTGACGTTCGCCGGCATCTTCGTCTACCAGTTCCTGCTGCTCATCCTCGTGGACGATCACAACGACCTGCCTGACGGCGGGCTTGCCTTCTGCATCTTCGGCATGGTGGTGCTGACGACGTGGCTGCACGTCCGGGCCGGTGACCGGGAGGCGATCGCGAGGCTGGGTGACCGGCTGGATCGCCCACGTCCGCCGTGGCGGGAGGTGCTGGGCGGCTGGTACCTGACCACGCTGGCGGTCACGTTCGGCGGAGGCGCCGTGCTCGGGATCGTGCTGGCGGCCGGCGGTTCGCTCTGGGCCTGGTTATGGCTTTCGCTGCTGGCCCTGGGTGCGATCGTGGACGCGGTGATCCTGACCAGCGTGCTGCGGCGGCCGGTGATCGCGGAGGACGAAGGCTCACTGGCGGTCGACGCCGTGACGCGGCTCGAAGACGTCCAGCTGGCCATGCCGTCGGCGTTCGCGCTGCCGGTGGTCGCCGACCTCGTGTTCATGGACCTGCCGGCCAAGCCGTGGCTGATCGGCTACGTCGTGCTCGCGGTGGCCACGCACGTCGTCGCACGGATCACCCAGCGGCGGCGGATTCCCGCGCTGCCCGCCGACGGCTACTACGGGGAGGCCCGATGAACACCGCCGAGCACGAGATGGGACGGCGCTGGCTGGCGAAGCGCGGCCGGCCGGTCGCCACGCCGACGCCGTACCTCGAGGCCCTGCTGGCCACCCGCAACGTCCGTCCTCGCAGCGCGTTGCCGTGGTTCCTGCTGTTCGTCGTGCTCGGCCTGTTCGGCGCGGTCGGTTACCAGAGCCTCTTCGGCATGACGGCGGCCGCGGCGGCGTACTTCGTCTGCTTCGTCATCCAGTTGACGATGTGGCGGAGCATCCGTGCTAGGCAACGGGAACTGGCGAAGCGGACGCGCCCCTGGCCCGGCGCGACGCGTGACCGCGGTGTGCTCGGCGGCTGGTTCGCGGTAGCGGTGGTACTGGCGTACGCCGGCGGCGCGGCCCTGGCCGTCGCGCTGCTCTCGACGGCTCCGGCGTACGCCTGGAGCTGGCTGGGTCTGCTGGCCTTGAGCGCCATCTGCGGCGGTGTGGTGCTGGCCGGCTTCACGCGGGGCCCGGTGCTCGCCGAGGACCCGGAGTCGCTGGCGGTGTACCGCGGGCTGCTGGCGGAGAACATCCACTCGGCGTCACCCGCGCTGGTGGCGGTCCCGCCCCTCCTGGACGTCGCCCTCGGGCATCGGTTCCCGGCGGCGTACGTGCCGGCGCTGATCGCGTACGTCGTGCTGGTGGTGGCGGTGGAGCTGACGGCGTACGTCCGGAACCGCCGTCCGCTTCCGCCGGGCCACTACGGCGACCCGCTGCCGTCGCGAACGGCCGTCGATTGGTCGCCTCCCGAAGGGCGATGAAAAGGCAGGCTGGGGCAGTGACCCGTTTCCGGTCGACGAAAACGGCCCACCTCTGACGGAGGTGGGCCGTTTCGCGGTTGTGCGACCGGCGATCGCTGCCGTTACGTCGTGGCGTTCAGTTCGAGCAACGTCGTGGGGTCGCCCGCCGGGGTGCCGGCGATTCCGACCTGCGTGGTGCCGTCCGGTGGGACGTCGACGGTCGTGTGCTGACCGGCGTCGGTCGTGAGCGCCGCCTTGACCTTGTGCCCTTGGCCGGTGCTGAGCCCGTCGCCGCGGATCGAGTAGACGCCGGGGAGTTTGAGGCTCAACTGGCCGCCGGAGCCGAGTACGTGGAAGCAGACCTTGCCGTTCTGTCTCGGGCCCACGCGTTCCGACGTGCTGATCTGGAGCAGGCCCACCGTGTCCGGTCCTGTCGGGCAGGCCGCGTACACGATGTGGCCGTCGCCGCTGATCAGCTGCACGTGGTCGGTGGCCAGGATCTGGGCCGCGCCCGGGTAGGTGTAGTCCTCCGCGAGGGATGGTGGTTCGTCGACTGCGCTGTTCTCGGCACCTTGCGCCGAGACGACGGCAATGGTCGCCGCTGCGCCGGCGGCCGAAACGATCAACGCGGTTCTCAGTAGATTCCGCATTTCGTCTATTCCCCCTGGATAAAAAAGACTTTTACGCCAAAATGGACATTTGCCGGGACTTGACGGCTTTCAGAGACTAAGACATGCAGTTCGGGCGCCTTCAGTGATCTCGATCACGTCCATTTGGCCGTCGCTCGGGCCTTCGTCCGCTGTTAAGTTTTTGTGGGGCGACTTGGGGCGGCTTTCGGCCTCGTCGCGAGGTTCGAGTGGGGGACTCAGTGCATTCGGTGAAACGGCGCTTCAAACCTGCCCTCGTAACGGCGCTGGCGGTTTCTTTGATTGCCGGGCTGGTTGTCGTGCCGCAGGCCGCAGCCGCTCCGCGACCGGCGCTCGCCGCGTCGTCGGCGACCGCGGCGGAAGCCGGTCCGTCCGACCGTGCCAAGGTGTTGTTCCTGTGGCGGCTGGGCGGACCGGCGACCAAGCGGGACGCCGCGGCGGCGTTGACGGGCACCGACATCGACGTTTCGCGCTTCCTCACCGAACAGAAGGACCCCGACGCGGTCATCGATCGCGACGTTCAGGTGAACCAGATGATGTCGGCGGGCGGACCGTCGTTGCGGACGGCGGCGCAGCAGGCTCTCGACGCCAACTCGGACGACGCGGTGCAAGGCTTCTTGACCGGTGGCTGGCAGGTACCGCATGGAATGGATCTCAACCTGCGCGTCAACCAGGCGATGTCGGCGGGCGGGCCGCAGCTCAAGAAGGCAGCTCAGCAAGCGCTCGACACCAACTCTCAGGACGCTCTGCAGGCTTTCCTGGACACCGGCTGGCAAGTGCCGTTCGAGATCGATCAGAACCTGAAGGTCAACCAGGCCATGTCGGCCGGTGGGCCCGAGGTCAAGAAGGTCGCGCAGCAGGCGCTCGACGCCAACACACTCGACGCGCTCAACCAGTTTCTGGCCGTGGACCTGCCCGTGGCGCAGGCGCGGGACGCCGAGACGGATTCGGTAGCCCAGCTGACGGCGATGGCTGTGGCCGCTTCGAAGCAGGCTACGAGCGAGACAGAACAGGCGAAGCGCCAGTCGGACCTGGCTGTCACCGAGGCAGCCGCCGCGCAGAAGGCTGCACAAGCGGCGAAAGATGCCGCGGCCGCGGCGCAGGGGCACGTCGGACAGGCCACGGACGCGGCGTCACGCGCGGCGTACGCCGCGGACCAGGCCGCGATGACGGCTCGCCAAGCCATCGGTGCTGCCAATGCGGCATCCAGCGCCGCTCACACGGCGGCGGTTGCCGCGTCCCGTGCGGCTGCCGCGGCGTCCCAGGCCGGTCGCGCGGCGTCGCGTGCCTACGACGCCGCCGCGCTGGCGATCGGAGACCAGGGGAAAGCTGGCGACGCCAGGTTGGCCGCGCAGATCGCGCACGACGCCGCTTTGAGTGCGCAATCGGCTCGCGACGCGGCGGGTTCGGCGAGGACCGCTTCCCAACAGGCCGAGACGGCCGGTGGGCTCGCCAAGGACGCCGCCGCGCAGTCACGTACGGCGGCGGACGCGGCCACCGACGCCGCCAACAGCTCCGCGGCCGCCGGGGCCGACGCGCGGCAGGCCCGAGCCGCGGCCGCGACGGCACGCACCCAGGCGGACCGGGCGACGGCAGCGGCCAACGCGAGCCAGGCGTGGGCACACCGCTCAGCGGAAGCCGCCGGGCAGGCGGCTGTGGCCGCCGATGCCGCGGCGAACGACGCACTGAACGCCGAGAAAGCCGCGCTGGACGCCGCGGCCCACGCCGGGCACGCGGCCGACGCCGCCGCGCAAGCGACGGCGCACGCGAACGCTGCCACCGCGGCGGCGAACGCGGCGGTGGCAGCGGCCAACCAGGCCGGGGCGATCGCGCAGGACGCGCGCAAGGCGGACGACGACCGGATCACCCTGGCCGGGCAGCAGGCCGACGACGCGGCCAAGGCTGCGCTCGCGGAGTTCGCCGCCCGCTTGGACCCGCCGCGGTGGGACGCGGACCAGGCGAGCACCTGGGACGTGGAGACCAACCGGTTGATCACCGAAGCCAGGGCAGCCGGTGCGACCCGAGAGGTTCAGGTCGCCGACGGTCGCCAGGTCGCCCTCCGCCTCGCCGACTCCGCCGCACCGTGGACCCGGGCGGCGTCGGATTCGGCGTTGTCCGGCACCGACGACGAAGCCGTCGACTTCGTCGTCACACGCCTGACGGCGGCAGCGGGACAAGACGACCGCGCGGTCCTCACCCAGCTGGGCACAACGGCCAGTGGTGGGTTCAAGACTGCGATCACGGCAGCCTTGTCCGGTACGGACTCGGCGGTCCGGGACTTCCTGCGCAACCGGGACTACCCGGACCAGTCGAGCGACGATTCGCTGCAGGTCAACCAGATCATGTCGGCCGCCCGCACCGCGGGCCGGACCATCGTCGTGCAGGAAGCCCAGCACGCGCTGGATGCCAACGATGATCGGGCGCTGCGGGAGTTCATCGACAGCGGGCAGTACACCGCGCTAGCCATCGACGAGGACCTCAAGGTCAACCAGGTGATGTCGGCAGCGCGCGCCGCCGGGGCCCGTGAGGTCGTCGCCGCGGCGCAGGCGGCACTGGACGGTCCGCCGACCCTGCGGCACGAGTTCCTCACCGTCGGCCAGTACACCGCGGCCAGGCGGGACCAGAACACCACCGCGCACAACGCGGCGATCGACGGCCTCCTCGCCCAGGCGACGGCGGCTGCCGCGACCGCGACGCACGATGCCAACGAAGCGCAAGCCGCCGCGGCGACCGCCCGGAACGCCGCGCAGGAAGCCGACGCCTACGCCAAGGCGGCGACCGCTGCTGCGTCGCAGGCTGAGACGTACGCGAGCCAGGCGAGGGACGCCGCGAACGAGGCCGCCGCCTCCGCGCAGCGGGCTCAAGCTTCGGCGAACACCGCGGCAGCGGCCGCGCGGTCGGCGCGGACTTCGGCCGACCAGGCGAACCGCTCCGCCGTCTGGGCACAGCGTTCCGCCAGCGACGCCGCCGGCTATGCCGCCGACGCCGCGGTCTCGGCGGGCAAGGCCTACGACGCCGCCATTCAGGCAGGCAAGGACGCGCACGACGCGGCCACGCTGGCCCAAGGCGCTTGGCAGAGCGTGGCGGCCAAGGTCGGGACCGAACGGCAGGCCGCGATCAACGACCGGACGTGGGAGTGCAACAACCGTCCGGCGTGGCAGGCGCAGGACTTCAGCGCCGACGACTGCATCAAGCTCCTCAGCGGGACCCCGGAAGAGCAGAACCGCATTCTCAACCACCTGCAGGACCTCTGCCGGCAGCTGAACGAGCCGGGCACTGTCGAACTGGCGCGTTGCCTCGATTCGCGGAACCTGCTGAGCCCGGACTACCTGCCCGGTCCCAGCCCGACCGGCGACACGCCCCTCGGCGAGGGCGTGGCCGGGCTGATCCTGGCGGGGCTGCTGGCGTTGATGTGTCCCCAGTGCGAACTGAGTTCGCTGCTCGGTGACGCGGAATCGGAATTGGGGCTGCTAGGAGGCGGTCGCACGCTTTCGGCTGCGATGGCCGACGCCTTGGCCAGCGGACAAGGACTGATCGACGTCGCAGGCGCGGAGGCGAGGATCGAGCTGGGCAAGGCCACCGATCTGGCCCTGGCTGCCGACCGGCAGCAAAAAGACCTCGCCAAGATCGCCGACCAGCTGACCGGCAGGCCACGAGGCTGTACGCCGAACAGCTTCGCGCCGGACACGCCAGTGTTGATGGCGGACGGCACCAGCAAGCCCATCAAGGATGTGGTCGCCGGTGACCGGGTGACCGACGCCGCGCCGGGCAGCGACTTGCTCCAGCGGCACGCGGTGACGGCGGTGCACGTCACGGACGACGACAACGACTTCGTCGACCTTTCGGTCAAGACGCCGACCGGCCTGCGGACGATCACCACGACGGCACACCACCTGTTCTGGGACGCGACTGAGCGAGCTTGGCGTGACGCGGCGGACCTGCGGCCGGGCGAGTTGCTGGCCACACCGGGGAACGGGCACGCGGAGGTGGTCGCGAACCACCGGCACCCCGGTGCGCTCCGGACCTACAACCTCGCGGTCGAAACCGTCCACACGTACTACGTCGAGGCCGGCGGCACGCCGGTGCTGGTGCACAACGCCCCGTGTCCGAAGGGTTTCGACTACGAAGCCGCGTCGGCCAGCGGGCAGCGAGCGGCCAAGGCCGGCTTGAAGCGGGTCGGGTTCGAGTACCAGAAGCACATGGGCCGCGGGGAGTTGCCGGTGGTTCCGGGAAAGGAATTGGACGGCGCCGGCCAGAAGCTGCTGGATGACATCCTGACCGACCCGAACGCGGACTACCAGGCGGTGACCAGCGGCGGATTCGCCGGTGGGTTCCGGATCATCGGAAACGAAATCGTAAATGGTAGGTTCATCGGCGCGACGTTCGATTCCAGTGGCGAGTTCCAATATTTCGGAGTTTACGGGTGACAGTTGACGGCGAGCGTTCGGCTGCCGGCTTGCTCGGCCGGCGGTTGAGCGGTGTCCGGTACCTGGTTCCGGCCGGCGCCTCCGCGGCTGGCGAAGTCGAGGAAGGCCCGGTCCAGGAAGTCGCACATGGCGTCGTCTTCGCGTTCGAAGACGGCCACGTGCTGTTCGCACAGTGGCAGATGGACGGCGAGGACGAGTTCCTGCTGCTTGGCTCGGGGGACGGCGGGTTGCTCGTCGATGCCGTCGAAGTCGGCGAGCTGCCGGAGTGGCGGCCGTTGCTCGGCCGGAAGATCGTCCGAGTCGGGACCGCCCGGCACGTGCCGTGGGAGGGCCGCCCGCTGGTCCTCTGGGCACTGCGGATCGAGTTCGAGGGCGACCTGAGCGTCGTGGTCGCCCTGGGCGAGATCCGGCAGGGCGTTGCCGCTTACCTGCCGACCTCCGTCGTCGTACTCTTCGACGCGGACCAAGCTCGCGCTTACGTGGTGCCGTCCAGCGAGACATCGGCCTGGGGCGAATAAATTGGCTGAGGTTGCGACGTCGAACTGGATGAGGACACCGTGATCGACGCCGCCGGGTACGACCGGTTCCTCGCCGAAGCGCGGACCGCCGTCGCGGCCGGGGTCGAGCTGGACACCGTGCTGATCCAGCTCCGCCGCCGGGGCTTCTCCCAGGTGGACAGCGTCCGTGCCGTCCGCGCGCTGACCGGCGCGCCGCTCGCCGAAGCCAAGGAAACCGTGCACCTCAGCCCGGCCTGGGGCGACGTGCGGGACCGGAACGAGCGGTTCCACCAGGACCTGGCCGAGGCCGCCGCCCTCGAAGACGACGGCCCCGGCCCGCCGGTCAGCGGTTCGACGCCTTCTTGACGAACTTCGCGAGGTCCTTGGCCTGCTGCACCCGGGTCGGCTCGTGGACGTACATCATGTGCCCGGCCGGGTAGTACGCCGTGTCGATGTTGTCGCGCAGCTCCTCCGGGATCTGCAGGTGGGCCAGCACGTGCTCGGCCGCGAAGTAGGCCGTCGCGCCGTCGTAGTGCCCGAACGCCACGTGGACCCGCAGGTGCGGGTTCGCGCGCATCGCCGCGCTCACCGAGTCCACCACCGACACCGAGCGGCCCTCGAAGTCCGAGTACGACCACGCCTTGAACGTGTCCTCGTGGATGAGCTCGTACGGCAGGTCGTTCTCGTACCCGAGCTCGGCCCGCACGTAGTGGTTGAACGCGGCCGCGTACGCGCCGATCACGCGGGAGATCGACGGGTCGTCGCTCATGTGCTCACGGCCGCCGTCCGGCTCCCACGTCGTGAACCGGCCGTCCATCCGGCCGACCGTCAAGCCGCGGTCGCGCAGCAGCTCGGTGAAGAACCGCACGTGCTCGATCCGCAGGTTCACCCGGTCCACATAGGACTCGGTGAGCCCGGTCAGCGACGCCAGCGTGGCGACCGCGTCGGCCCGGTCCTGAGTGGACAGCCGCGCGCCGCGCGAAAGCGCCCACGGCAGGTCCTTCGCCGCGAAGTCCTCGGCGTCGGCGAGGACGTCGTCGAGCGGGCGGTCGCCGTGCAGGCCGTGGTAGTGCGCGATCGCCGCGTACGTCGGCACGTACAGCGAGTACGGCAGGTCGTTGCCCTCGGTGAACCGCAGCGTGCCGAGGTCGAGCACCGACGAGATCAGCAGCAGGCCGTTGAGGTAGAGCCCGTGCCGCTCCTGCAGGTGCGCGGCCAGCCCGGCGGCGCGCAGCGTGCCGTACGACTCGCCGGCCAGGAACTTCGGCGACAGCCAGCGCTGGTGGCGCGACACCCACAACCGGATGACCTCGCCGACCGACTCGATGTCGCCCTTGAACCCGTGGAAGTCCTTGGTCTCGCCGCCTTCGGACGCGCGCGAGTAGCCGGTCGACACCGGGTCGATGAACACGAGGTCGCTCTGCGCCAGCAGCGTCTCGGGGTTGTCGGCCAGCCCGTACGGCGGCGGCACGAGGTCGTCGACGTCGCCCGAGAGCACCCGGCGCGGGCCCAGCAGGCCCATGTGCAGCCAGATGCTCGACGAGCCGGGGCCGCCGTTGAAGGCGAACGTCACCGGCCGCGTGCCCGGGTCGGCGTCGTCGAGGGTGTAGGAGGTGATGAACACCTCCGCCTTGGCCTTGTGCCCCTCCGACTTGCCGTCCTTGACGATCTCCTTGCGGAGGACGATCCGGCCCGCCTTCGCCGTGTACGAAAGCTTCTTCCGCTTCACGGTGATCGTGTGCCGGGTCGTGACGATGTCGTCGGTCGGCTCCGCCGGGATCTCCGTGGTTTCCGGAGCCTTCTTCTCGGGGGCCTCTTCGGGGGTCGTGTCCGCCATGGACCCAACTTAGACGGCGGCTGCGCGGGCCTGTGGCAGGGTGACTTGGTGCACACCGACAACCGGCCGCCGAGGACGCTCGCCGAGCTCGACGCGGCGGTAGCCGGCTGCCGCGCCTGCCCGCGGCTGGTGACCTGGCGCGAAGGCGTCGCGGGCACGAAGGCGGCGTTCCGCGGCGAGGAGTACTGGGCGCGGCCGGTGCCGGGCTTCGGGCCGCCGGACGCGTCAATCGCCGTGGTCGGGCTCGCGCCCTCGGCGCACGGCGCGAACCGCACCGGCCGGATGTTCACCGGCGACCCGTCGGGCGACTTCCTCTTCCGGGTGCTGCACGAGGTGGGGCTCGCGTCGCAGCCGACGTCGACGGCGATCGGCGACGGCCTCGAGCTGTACCGCACCCGGCTCGTCTCGCCGGTGCGCTGCGCGCCGCCGGAGAACAAGCCGACGCCGGCCGAGCGCGACACCTGCCGTCCGTGGCTCGCGGAGGAACTGACGCTGTTACGTCCGACACTGCGGGCGATCGTCGTGCTCGGCGCGTTCGGCTGGCAGGCGTTACTGCCCGTGCTCGCCGCGGCGGGCTGGCCGGTGCCGCAGCCGCGTCCGGCGTTCGCGCACGGCGCCGTCGTGGAACTG
The DNA here is from genome assembly GCF_040682155.1 of Amycolatopsis sp. NPDC051371. Classification (NCBI taxonomy): domain Bacteria; kingdom Bacillati; phylum Actinomycetota; class Actinomycetes; order Pseudonocardiales; family Pseudonocardiaceae; genus Amycolatopsis; species Amycolatopsis sp. NPDC051371. Next base: position 11,057 of record NZ_JBFBAG010000042.1, on the reverse strand, counting down.
GACGACCTGCACCTTTTCGGCTGTTACCACGTGTCGCCGCGAAATGTCCAGACTCGGCTCGTGACCCACGCCATGGTGGCCGGCGTCTTCCGCGCCGCGGCCTCGGTGACAGGGCCGAACTGAATCGTTACGGAAACCGCAGCGACCCTGGTCACAGCGAGATGGGGTCCCCGAGCGAGGTGCCCGCGAAGGTGTCACCATGAGGACATGGCTGCTGCGAAGTCGAAGTCGGAACCGACTCGGATCCTCGTCCTCGGTGGTGGGTACGTCGGGCTCTACACGGCGTACGGCCTCCAGAAGATGCTCCGGGCCAACGAGGCCTCCGTGACCGTCGTTGACCCGCAGCCCCACATGACCTACGCGCCGTTCCTCCCGGAGGCCGCGGCCGGCGCGATCGAGCCCCGGCACGTGGTCGTGCCGCTGCGCCGCGTGCTCAAGCGCTGCCACGTGCTGACCGCGCGCGTCACCAAGATCGAAAACGAGAAGAAGTCGGTCACGGTCGAGGCGGCCGACGGCCACGTCGAGCAGCTGGGCTACGACATCCTCGTCGTCGCGCTGGGCGCGGTGGCCCGCATCCTGCCGATCCCGGGCCTGGTCGAGCAGGGCATCGCCTTCAAGACCATCGGCGAGGCGATCTACCTCCGCAACCACATCATGACCAAGCTCGACGAGGCGGCGAGCACGCTCGACCCCGAGCTGCGCAAGCGCCTGCTGACGTTCACCGTCGTCGGCGGCGGGTTCGCCGGCATCGAGGCGCTGGCCGAGCTCGAGGACATGACCCGGTTCGCGGTGGAGAACTACTACCCGAACATCCAGCCGTCCGACGTCCGCTGGGTGCTCGTCGAGGCCGCCGGGCGGATCCTGCCCGAGGTCCGCGAGACCCTCGGCGTGTACACGGTCGAGCAGCTGGAGAAGCGCGGCATCGAGGTGTACCTGTCGACGGCGGCGAAGTCGTTCGAGAACGGCCACGTCGTGCTCTCGGACGGCACGGAGTTCGACACCGACACGCTCATCTGGACGGCCGGCGTGAAGGCCAACCCGGTGGTGGGCCAGTCGGACCTGCCGGTCGACAAGCGCGGCCGCCTCGAGGCGACGGCCGCCATGCAGGTCGTCGGCCACCCGGACGTGTGGACCGCGGGCGACAACGCGGCGATCCCGGACCTCTCGCGCACCGAAGAAGACCCGACGGCCACGTGCCCGCCGAACGCGCAGCACGCGGTTCGCCAGGCGACGCTGCTGGCGAAGAACATCATCAAGGTGATCCGCGGCGGCAAGCCGAAGGACTACTTCCACAAGAACCTCGGCGCGGTGGCGAGCCTCGGCCTGCACAAGGGCGTGGCCGACGCGCTGAACCTCAAGATCAAGGGCTTCCCGGCGTGGCTCTTCCACCGCGCGTACCACCTCAAGGCGATGCCGACGTGGAACCGCAAGATCCGCATCCTGTTCGACTGGATCCTCGGCGGGCTGTTCCGGCGTGAGGTGATCTCGCTCGGGCAGATCAACAACCCGAAGGACGAGTTCGCGCGCGTTTCGAAGTCCTGACGTTTCTTTCGAAAGCCCCCGGTCGCTTCGGCGAGCGGGGGCTTTTCGGTTTGGCCGGTCGGTATCCTGCTGCCGGTGAAGCCACCGATCCAGTCGGACCCGCCGACGCCGGGACTGTCGCCGCTCGAGCTCGCGCAGGACGTACTGGCCCGGATCGAACGCGCCAACGAGTACGCCCGCAGCCGGAAGTTCCGCTTCCGGCGGCGGGCGGTGTCGATCCGGCTGGTGGCGCTGGCCCTCTCGGCGACGCCGCCGGGCGAGCTCGACGTCGAGGTGATCCGCGCGAAGTTCGACGACTACCAGCGCGTCTGGGACGTGGTGGGGCAGCGCTGGCTGGAGTACCGCCGCACCGACGGATCGGACTGATAAGTACTTTTTGGGGCAGTTGCAGGGAAATGACCGGCTGTGTGCCGGTGAGCGACATGGTCTGGACAACTGGGCCGCTGAGCGGGTAAACCCTTTCTTCACAACGCGGAATAAGTCCGCTCCGGCTCCCTCCCCACGGTCCCCCTGGAGCTCTGCCATGCGCTTTTCCCGTACCAGAACGGCACTCGTCGCGGCCTTGCCGGTCGTCGTCAGTGCCGCCGTCCTCGCCACTACACCGTCCACCGCGGCCGCGGCCACCCCCGCCTTCCCGGCTCACTACGCGGCGCCGTACCTGCAGATCAGCGATTCCGACGCCGGCCAGATGTCCGCCGACATGAACGCCACCGGCACGAAGTTCTTCACGCTGGCGTTCCTGACCCCGCAGTCCGGCTGCACGCCGGTGTGGGAGGCGAACGGCACCGGCGTCGGCTCGTTCAAGTCGCAGATCAGCGCCCTGCAGGCGGCGGGCGGCAACGTCATCCCGTCGTTCGGCGGTGCCGAAGGCGGCGAGCTGGCCCAGACGTGCACGAACACGTCGAGCCTGACCGCGGCTTATGCCAACGTCGTCAACACGTACGGCACCCCGCGCCTCGACTTCGACATCGAAGGCGGCGTCCTGAACGACACGGCGTCGAACCAGCGCCGCAACTCGGCGCTGGCCGCGCTGCAGCAGCAGAACGGCGCGGTCCAGGTCGATTACACGCTGGCGGTCGACCCGACGGGCATCCCGTCGAACGAGCTCGACCTGCTGCGCGACGCGAAGAACAAGGGCGTCAAGGTCAGCGTGGTCAACCTGATGGTGATGGACTTCTACGACGGCCAGCCGGTCCTGGGCGACGCCCTGTCGGCGGCCCGGGCCTCGGCGTCCCAGCTGGCGAGCCTGTACGGAATTTCGACCTCGGCGGCGTACGCGATGATGGGCCTCACGCCGATCGCCGGCCGCAACGACGACGGCGCGCAGTTCAGCCAGTCGGACGCCCAGCAGCTGGAGACGTTCGCGGCGCAGAACGGCGTCGCGGAGCTGTCGTTCTGGGAACTCCAGGACTACGACCGCGCGACGGGTTACGCGTACTCGAGGATCTTCAACGCGATCACGGGCGGCGGCACGACCACGCCGCCTCCTGGTGGTGGCGGCACGATCACCGGTTACGGCGGCAAGTGCGTCGACGTGGCGGGTGCTTCTTCGGCCAATGGCACGGTGGTCGACCTGTACACGTGCAATGGGACGAACGCCCAGCAGTGGACGTCGGCTTCGGGCACGTTGCGGGCGTTGGGCAAGTGCCTGGACATCAACGCGGCCGGGGTCGCGAACGGCACGAAGGTCCAGCTCTACGACTGCAACGGAACGGGCGCCCAGCAGTGGACGCACTCCGGCAACCAGCTGGTGAACCCGGCCTCGGGCAAGTGCTTGGACGCCACGGGCCCGAGTTCGGCGGACGGCACACCGCTGCAGATCTGGACCTGTACTGGCGCGGCGAACCAGTCGTGGACACTGCACTGAGTCCACAGTAGACACGAGGCCGGGTCGTTTCTCCGACCCGGCCTCGCGTCGTTTGCGATGGTGGCGCCGGTGCCCGCCGCGTCCTACCATCCAGGTGGGCGAGGGGAGGGGCGGTGAGCCGTCCGGCCGAGGCGAGGTTTCCGCGAGGCAGCTTTCTGGCCGGATTGTCCCGGACTGCGCGGGCCGCCCTGCTCGAGCTGGGCATCCCGCGGGAGTTCGGACCCGAGAAGGTACTCCTTCGCGAACAAGAGTCCAGTACGCACGTCTTTCTGCTGGTCGACGGCTGTGTGAAGGTCACCGGTGCCACCCCGGAGGGTCACCTCGCCCTGCTGGCCATCCGCGTCGGCGGCGATCTGGTCGGAGAGCTGGCGGCGATGGACGGCCAGCCACGAGTCGCCACCGTGACCACCGCCGGCCGGGTGAAAGCCCGCTTCATCTCCCAAGCCGAGTTCCGCCGGTTCCTCCTCGGCTTCCCGGACGTGTCCCTCGCCGTGAGCGGCAGCGTCGGCGCGAAGCTCCGTTGGGCCACTCGGCGGCGGATCGATTTCGGCAGCCGCGAGGTGCGGATCCGCTTGGCCAGGGTCCTGCGTGAGCTCGCGACGTCGTACGGCATCGCCGCCGGCCCGCACCTCCGGATCGGTGTCGCCCTCACCCAGCCGGAACTCGCCGCGCTGGTGGGGGCCGCCGAGCCGACCGTGCACCGTGCTCTGGCCGGGCTGCGGCGGGAGGGAATCGTGGAGACCGGCTACCGCCGGGTGTGCGTCTGCGACCAGGAACGGCTGGCGGCCGTCGCCGACGGCTGAGCCCGCTCACGGAAGCGCCGCGGTGACCAGCAAGACCAGGGCGCTCGCGAAGAGCGCACAGGTGCCGGCCAACGCGAACCGCACGTGGTGGTGCTTGCGCATCGCCAAGGCGGCCAGCAGGCGGGTGAGTTCGTGAGCCTGCTCGGACTGCTCTCGCTGATTACCGCGTCCGGAGACAGCCGTTCCGGCGGCGACGCTCGGGAACGCGAACTGGTTCGCCCCGGACGGGGCCGTCGTCCGGGGCCGGATCGCCAGGAACACGTGCAGTGAGGCGAAGGCGTACGCCAAGGCGAAGCAGATCAACGCCCCGAGGAGGATCGTCCGCGGCACCGAGCCGGCCCTGACACTCCCCAGGAGGCCGGCCTGGGTGGCCACCAGCGCGGTGATCATGGTCTGCACGGCCACGACGGTGCGAGCCTTCTCGTCGGCGTGCTGGACCGCGCCCTGGAAAAAGGTGACAGTGGTCAAGGTCGTGGCGAGTTCGTCCCCGATCTCGCCACGTCCGTCTTTCGTACCCGCCGGTGCTCTCCTGATCATGTTCTCTCCCCTTCCGGTCGCCCTTCGATCGTCGCCGCTCCGGGCCGCCGGCTTCTCGTCCTGCGACGGCTTCGGGACCGGAACTCACCGCCCTGGAATGCGAAAAGCCGCTTTTTGACGTGGTGCGCGGCGCCGTCATGTGGGAACGGTGGTTGCGGCGCACGCGCTCGAGGAGGGGAGTGGAGCTGAACCAGAAGTCGTGGCCCAAAGGCAGCTTGCTCGGCCGGATGTCCGCGAGGACCCAGGACGGTTTTCTCGAACTGGGAACCGCGGTGACCTACGGCGCGCGCCAGCAGATCATCCGGCAGGGCGAGGAAAGCCACCACGTACTGGTGGTCCTCGACGGGATCATGAAGGTGTTCGTGGAAACGGAGTTCGGGCGTCCAGTGTTGCTGGGCCTGCGTGGACGAGGTGATCTGCTGGGTGAAATGTCGGTTCTGGAAGGCCGGCGGCGTTCCGCCAACGTGACGACCTGCACCGCCGCTCACGTCAGGCTCATCAAGAGCGCTCAGCTGAAGAACTTCCTGGACCGCAATCCGGACGCGTGGGCCGCGATGGCCGCATCGCTCAGTTCGCGGTTGCACTGGGCGAACAACCGGCGAGCCGAATTCGTCGCCTGCCCGGCGCCCCTGCGGGTCGGCCGGGTGCTCGCCGAGATTGTCGGCCGGCACGGCGTGCGCACGGCGGAGGGCTGGGACCTCGACGTGTCGCTCACCCAGACGGAGATCGCGTCCCTGGCCGGGGTGGCGCTGGCGACGTTCGAGAAGGCTTTGCAGCTGCTGCACCGGTCGGGCCTGGTCCGCCGGCGGTATCGACGGATCGTAGTCGACGATCTCGAGCGGCTGGCCCGGTTCGGGGTTCCTGACCGGCAAAACCCGTATCAATACGGGGTCGGCGACGCGGATGTGGCTCAGAGTTAGGGGATCGAAAAGCAGATCGATCTTCCGGAGGAGGCCGCGTTGCCGGAACACACCGAGTTCTCACGGGCGCTGCTGCTGGCCGTCGACATGTGGCGATACGGGACCCGGGACGGGCGGCAGCAGGCTGAACTGCAGCAAGCCCTATCGGACGCGGTGTCCGCCGCGGCCGAGATCGCCGGGCTCGATCGAGCCTCGTGGGCGGTACAGGACAGCGGCGACGGCTTCCTCGCCCGCATCGACGACGGCTCCGCCGAGCCGGCGCTGGTGGGCCGGTTCGTCCGGGAGCTCGATGCCCGGCTCGAACGGTTCAACCACGCCCGGCGGCCGGAAACACGCATGAGGCTGCGCATTTCGATGCACCACGGCGGATCCCTGCCGGCCGCGCACGGCTACGCGTCGGACGGACCGGTGCACGTCAACCGGCTCTTGGACGCTGAACAAGCGCGGGCGGTCCTGGCGGCACTGCCCGAGGCCAATCTCGTTCAGGTCGTGTCCCAGCCGATCTTCGAAGGATGCGTGTGCCAGCGTCTCCCCGAAGTTTCCGAAGCCGAGTTCGTGCGCGTCCGCGTGGACAAACCGGAGAAGCGGTTCTCGGCCGACGCCTGGATCCGGGTACCCGGCGTTCCCGCCGCGAAGGTGGCCGAACTCGCCGGCGTGGCTCCGCTGGCGCTCGATCTCCGTCTCGATGGCGACGCCGACCCGGACTTCGCGGATCGGGTGGTCGTGGCGTCCCTCGCCGCGGCCGGGATCTCGTTGCCCGGACAGGTGAACGAGGACCTCACGGTCTCGTTGCCCGGCGGAGCGCCAGGCGAACGCGTGCTGGGGGTATGGCTCTACCACTTGGAGGAGGCACTCGCCGCGCACGCGCCGGACGTGCGGATCGCCGTGGGAGTGGCATTCGGGGACGCTCGCGCGCCGGCTGCCGACGCGGCTCGGTATTCGGCCGGCGTCGAGGACAGTTCCGTCGTCGTGGCTGTGTCCGATGGCGTCCATCGGCAGTTCGTCGCCGGCTCGACGGCGCGGATGGTGATGCCGGACAGCTACCGGCGGCTCGGCGGCGAGTCGGGGTCCTGGGTCCGCGTCCTCGGCTACTCCGTCCCGCCGGAGCCAGTTCCGCGTCGCCGGGACACCGCGACATCGGAGGCGGCACCCAGGATCGGTGTGGTGCACGGATCGGCGTCGAACTTCGAAGGCGGGACCTTCCACGCGCCGATCGTCATCGGGGCGTGGAACGACAACCGCGGGGCCGGCCGATGAGCGAATCCGCCGCGGCAGCGCCATCGCCGAAAGCGCCGGCACCGGCCACTCCGGCCTCGGCGCCCAAGGGCCCTCCCGAGGGTGGTGCTCCACAGAACGGCACCGCGCAGAAGGGCGGTACGCAAAAGCGCGGGACGCCGCAGAAGGCGAGCCCGGGGGACGAGAAGGATCGGGTCGACGACGAGAGCCGGGGCGTGAACCAGGCCATCCGGCAAGGGGACCACTTCTTGTCGCCCAAATTCGCGCAGCACACGTCGACCGCGTACTTCAACGAGCCGCGGGTCGGCGAGGTCCAGGTTGGTGATCGAATTCAGATCTATGCCGGGCAAGAGATCTCCCGGCGGTCCGGATCCGTGCGTGAAGACGTGCTCTCGCAGGTCAGGTCCCGGTACCTCCCCGTGGCGGGCCACAGTGACATGCGCGAGGTGCTCGGGCAGCGGAACGTCATCCTCTTGCGGGGCCAGCCGGGCACCGGACGCGTCACGACGGCGTTGCACCTCCTCGACCGGGTGGCCGAAGGCAGGGTCTTCGGGCTCAACAGCGGAAAGACCGTCAAATCGCTCGTCGGTGCCGAATTCCCGGAGAAGAACGCGGGGTACTTCGCCGAGCTCACCCGCCGGGTGAGCGGCGCACTCACCGAGCAGAACCTCGACGAACTGCGCGACCGGCTCAAAAAGGCGTCGTCGTTCTGCGTGCTGATCGCGGCCGAGGATTCCCGGTTCATCGATGTGTTCGGCGGGTACGCGTTCGAGTACCGGCCGCCGGAACCGGCTTCTCTGCTCGACGAGTACGTGCGGCACGAGATCCGGCCCGAGGACCCGCCCGGACTCGAAACCGATCTCGGGAAGCTGCGCGCGGCCCCATGGACCGCCGAGGCCCTGGGTCCGTGCCCGCGGCCACGGGAGTCCGTGCGGATGGCCACTCTTCTCGTCCAGCACGCGCGAGGAGCCCTCACACGTGAGGACGTCGAGCGCGAGGCCGCTCAAGCGGTTCACCGCCAGGTGGCGAAGTGGTTCGTCGCTCCACAGGGCTTGGAGCCAGGTGCCGAACTCGACGAGGCGCTCCGGCTGAGCGCCTTCCGCGTGGCGTTGGCGGTGCTGAACGAGGCGCCGTACAACCTGGTGGCCGAAGCGGCTGAGCTGCTGGGCGACAAGCTGGTCAATGCGACGGGAAAGGACGACAAGCGCCGGGTGTCCTTGTTCGCCGACGACCAAGTGAGCCGGCTCCCCGCGCTGCGAGCGACGATCGTCGACGGCTACGCGACGTTCGGCCGCGAAAAAGTGCCGATGCCGCTGATGCGGTTCCACGATCCGCGGTACCCGACCGCCATCCTCGACCACGTCTGGCTGAACCACTACCGGATGCGGGATTCCATCAACGAGTGGCTGACGAAGCTGACCGAAGACGACCGCCCGATGATGTGGGTCCGGGCCGCTCAGGTGATGGGATACCTCTGCCGGCGGGATTTCGTCTACGTCTACACGAAGATGATCAAGCCCCGTGCCATCGAAGGTGAGCGGGGGTGGCTGCTGAGCAACCGCCGTTTGTCGCCCGCGATCGCGCTGGACCAGGCGGCTCAGGACGACAACCTGCGACCGGCCATCATCGAGCGGCTGGAGGACTGGCGCCGCTCCGATCTCCGATCGCTGCGCTGGACGGCCGCGGCGACGTACGGTTTCTCATTGGGGCGCCGTCGCATCGACAAGACGCTCGAAGAGCTCAGGGTTCTCGGTACTCCTTCGGAAGGCCGCGAACCCCTGGACGAAGGCGATGACTGGGACGTCGTCTGGATCACCGGCTACAGCGTGGCGAAACTGCTGGCGTTCGGCCGGGTGACCGAGGTGCTCGCGTGCCTCCGCGGATGGCTCGACAGCAAGCGGACCAGCCTTCGCCGGCTCGCGTTGCAGAGCTTGCTGCACCTGACGGATCTTTACGGGTTCGAGCTCGACCACCTCGAAATGGCGGGGAAAGAGGACAGGCCCGTGCTCCCGCCCGGCGCCGAGCAGTGGCCGTTGCTCCTGACCTTGCACTCGCAGGACTCCGCCCTCACCGAGCCGATCGCCTCGTTGCTGCGCGAGTCGTTGCGGACCCGCGAGGGTGACGCGCTGGCAAGGCACTTCCTCTCCCGGTGGATCCGTTGCGCGGAACGGGAGCCGACCTTGCTCGATGTCCTGGCGAGGTTCATGGCCGAGCTCGTCGAGAAGCAGGGTGACGCGGAACGGCTCCTCTACCTGATCGGACGGCTCACGAAGGACTGGGCCGATCCGCTCGAGCCCGACGTGGCGGCCCGGCTGACCGCGTCGATCCGTACCCGGACCGAAATGAGGGTGGTCGTATGACCGAGGAGAAGGTCTCCGGAGAAGCCGAGCCGAAGGAAGACGACGTCGAACAGCAGGACAAGCCCGAATCGCCGATGCCGGACTCGGGTATCCAGGGCGACCGGCCGACGGTCAGGACGCTCGACGGCTCCGCCTACGCGCCCATCGTGAGCGACGATCGCGTCGGCCGGCTGGGTTTCGTGCGGAACCGGACGCCGATGCGGCCGTGGGTGGCGAGGGTGTTCGTCCAGAGCGACGGCCGGATGTCCGCCTTCGACCAGCGCAAACAGCCGACCGCCGGCGAGCTCCTCTGGGGCGGTTTCCGCTCGGTCTTCGAGGTGGACCTCTCGCTGCAGCGGCTTTCGCTGGAGATCGCGCTGCCGAGCATGGGTGACGCCTTCGTCTTCCGCGCGGAAGCGGACATCCAGTGGCGGGTGAAGAAGCCCAAACTGGTCGTCGCCGAAGGGCTCAGGGACATCCGGCCCGTGCTCGTCCCGCCGTTGCTCGCCGGGCTGCGGGAGGCGAGCCGGGCTTTGATGGCCGTGGACGTCGAGACGGCGGAGAAGGCCGTCAACGCGCGGTTCCCCAACAACTGGCTGCTGTCGGAATACGGACTGTGGACGAACGTGCTGGTGCGCCTGCGGATGGACGAACAGAAGGAACGGAACGTCCGGCTGGAGGCCGAGGTCGCGGCGTTCAAGGAACTCATCAAGGACGGCGACCTCGACCAGTTCGCCTTGCAGCTGGCGCAAAACCCGAAGGACGTCGAACCGGTGGTGCGCGCGCTCGTCCAGGAACGGGACACGCACCGCCGCGAGGTCTTCGACTTCATCACGCGGCTCATCGAGTCGGACGCTTTGGATCGCTGGCAGATCGACGACCAGGTCCGGATCGTGATGCAGTGGATGCAGACCTCGATCAACCGGGTCCTGACCGGCACGGACGCGGCGCGGCAGCTGAGCTTCGAAGACCGGACCAGCGAGTCCGCACGGAACGGCTCGGGAAGCGGTGCATGATGTGGCCGTTGCTCCCGCAGGCATTGCCGGGCCTGTTCGTGGTGGTGGCAGTTGCCTGCGTGGTCGTCCGGTTCGTCGTACCAGTGGCGTTGAGGACTTTGATCGAACCGGTCCGCGACGCGGTGACGCTGGTCGCGGCACTGCTGGTGCTGCCGGAGTACTGGGTCAGCCGGTCACGCCGGCGCGCGGGGGGAACGCCACCGCAGCTGGCGTACCTCTACGGCAACGGCGTGACCCGCTTGGCCTGGCTCGGTGACCGCGGCGTGGTCCTGGTTCTCCGATCCCTGGCACGCGCGGCAGTCACGGTCCATCCACTGGTGGTCGGCGTCGTGGCGGCGGTCTGGAAACTGGCGGCGTAGTCCTCTGAGCTGCGGTGGGTGCCGGTCGCCTAGAGTGTGCGGTGCCCCCGTAGCCCAATTGGCAGAGGCAGTCGACTTAAAATCGACAAAGTGCGGGTTCGAACCCCGTCGGGGGCACGCACAGCATCCTCACGAGACCGCGCCCCTCGTGAGCTGCGGCTTTCCGCGACTGTCCGGATCGCTCGACGTCGCCACAAGGGCGGTGATGCCCGACGATCTGATCGCTTTTGAACGGTCGGTTGTGGCGCCGGTCAGCGTCGTCATCGGGGCGACCAAGGGTTGCTGACCAGGGATTCGTGGCGGCCGGTGGGTGGTACTACGGCGACCCGACCGGGAATATCAGCTAGTGCCTCGTCAAGGAACGTTGACGTGGTAACCGTGTCGCGTGGACATTCGGGCCGGTGATCGCGAGGCTGGCCGGTGGAGGTGAGTCATGGC
>NZ_JBFBAG010000041.1:0-108403 GCF_040682155.1 Amycolatopsis sp. NPDC051371 | reverse complement strand
TCCCAGTGGGTGCCGGGGGCGATCTCGAACGGGCCCATGTCCGGCTCGGTGACAGTGTTCTAACCCTGTTTCTCACTCACGACCAGCCGCGGCAGACCGCTCGACCAAGGACGTTCTTCGGCTTCTTCGTGCCGCTCTCCTCGGCGCCGGGGCCGAACTCGCCGCCCTCGCCCTCATGGCCACCGCCGCCTGGCTCCTGCTCCGCGCCGCCGAACGGCCTCCGCTCGAGGCCCTCACCGTCGCCATCGTCGCCGTCCGGACCCTCGCCCTCCTGCGCGGCGGGCTCCGGTACGCCGAACGGCTCGCCGGGCACGAAGTCGTCCTGCGGTGGCTGGGCGCCCTTCGTACCCGCGTCTACCAAGCCCTCATCCCCGGCGCGCGCTACTCCGGCGGCGACCTCGTCACCCGGCTCGTGTCCGATGTGGACGCTCTGCAGGACGCCGTCCTGCGGTGGCTGCTGCCCGCCGGGGTGGCCGCGCTCGTCGGGGGCGCCGCCGTGGGCGTCACCGCAACCGCGTCCGCCCAAGCCGCCGTCGCGCTCGCCGGCGGACTGCTCGTCGCCGGGGTGCTGCTGCCCTGGCTGGTCGTCCGGCTCACCCGGCGAGCGGCTCAGGACGACGCGCCGAGGCGGGCCGAACTCGCCGAACGGGCCGTCGAACTCGTCACCGGGCACCGCGAACTCGTCGCCGCCGGAGCACTGGAGACAACCCGCGCGCGAGCCACCGGCGTCGTCGATCATCTCGCGAGGAGCGAACGGTACGCGTCGGGCAAGACCGCCCTGCTCACCGCCGCCGGGACGCTCGTCCAGCTGCTCACCACCGCCGCCGTCGCGTTGCTCGCACACGCCTCCGTGCCCTGGACCGCCGCGCTCACCCTGGCCGCCATCACCACCTTCGAGGTCGTCCTTCCGCTGGTCGGCGCCGCCCGCCGCGTCCCCGAGATCCGCGCGTCGGCCGCCCGGGTGAAGGCCGTGCTCACCGAACCCGCCAGACTACAAGGCACCCGACTAGTCCACAATGGACACTTCAGGATCCGGAAAGCCGGCGTCAGGTACCCCGGCCGAGCACCCGCGCTCAGGGACATCGACCTCGACCTCCCGCCCGGCAAGCGCGTCGGGATCCTCGGCCCCAGCGGCGCCGGTAAAACGACCCTGCTCCGGCTCCTCCTCGGCCTCGAGACCCCCACGGACGGCCAGGTCCTCCTCGACGGCCACCCGCTCGCCGAGTACGCCGACCTGCCGGACCTCGTTTCCGGAGCCCTGGCCGACGCCCACGTCTTCCACGCGACCGTCCGGGAAAACCTCCGAATCGCGAAGCCGGACGCCACCGACGAAGAGCTGCGAGAAGCCTGCGCGACCGCCGACTTCGACCTCGGCCTGGACCGCGACACCGGCCCAGACGGCGACGCGCTCTCCGGCGGGCAGCGTCAGCGGCTGATCCTCGCCCGCGCGGTCCTGGCCGCGCCGAAGGTCCTCGTGCTCGACGAGCCGGTCGAAGGCCTCGACCCCTCCCACGGCGACGCCGTCCTGGCGAAAGTCCTCGCCAAGGCCGAGGGCACCGTCGTCCTGGTGACGCACCGCCCCGAGCAGCTCGAGAGCTTCGACGAGGTCCTCACCCTCGAGGACGGGCGAGCACTTCCCGCATCGGCGGCCGGTCCGCGACCCGGACCTCGGTGACGTCCGGCAGCCACTCCTCGTCCACCTGCACGAACTGCGTGAACGGCGCGTCCGCGGCCGGGATCCCGCAGCGCGAAAGCGCCGTGCCCAGGATCTGCCGGGACATCGTGCCCAGCTGTAGCAGCGACCGGTTCCGGTGCTTGCGGACGCCGAGGTTGACCTGCGCGAGCCCGTCGAGGCCGTAGCGCGCCTCGGCGTCGAGCAGCAGCCCGATCTCGACGCCGTACCCGGCCGCGAACGGCACCGATTCCAAGAACTCGCGCGTGCCCGCGTACTCGCCGCCGAGGGGCTGGACCAGCCCGCCGAGCGACGGGCGCAGCGCCGAGAGCACCGGCCGCGCCAGCAGCTCGGTGACGCGGCCGCCGCCGCTGCTCTCCAGCCGCAGCGGACGGCGGTAGAAGCCCTTGACCAGGTGGACGCCGCTTTCGGAGACCAACGGCCCGAGCAGCGACGGCACGAACGCCGGGTCCGGGTCGACGAGGTCGGAGTCGAGGAACACGACGAAGTCGCCGCTGGTCGCGGCCAGCGAGCGCCACAGCACCTCGCCCTTGCCGGGGACCGGCGGCAGGTCGGGCAGGACGTCCTCGCGGCGGACCACCCGCGCGCCGGCGGCCTCGGCGGTTTTGACGGTGGCGTCCGTGGAGCCCGAGTCCATGACGATCAGCTCGTCGACGACGCTGCCGACCAGCGGCCGTATCGACGCGACGACGTCACCGACGGTCCGCTCTTCGTCCAGCGCCGGTAGCACGACCGAAACCGTCCGGTCACCCTTCGCGGTCACGATGTCCTCGGGCGTCCACCCGGGCTCCTGCCACGTACGCCGCTCGAACCAACTCACGAGTAACGATCGTGCCATGCTGGGGTCACCGCACCCGAGGAGGAGGACCACTTGATCGCGCTGCTTGTCCGGTTCGTGCTGGGGCCGCTGGCCAGGGCGGTGTACCGGCCGGAGGTGATCGGCGTCGAGAACGTGCCCACGACGGGCCCGGTGATCCTGGCGGCCAACCACCGCGCGGCGCTCGACACCGGCGTGATCACGTTCGCGACGCCGCGGCAGGTCAAGTTCCTCGGCAAGGCGGAGTACTTCACCGGCAAGGGCCTCAAGGGCAAGCTGATGGCCGGGTTCGTCGGCGGGCTCGGCTACATCCCGGTCGAGCGCGGCAACGCCCAGGCCGGCCTCGCCGCCCTCGAAGCGGCGCGCAAGGTGCTCGACGCGGGTGGCGTCTTCGCGATCTACCCCGAGGGCACGCGCTCCCTGGACGGCCGGCTGCACCGCGGCCACACCGGCGTCGCGGCGCTGGCCCTGGCGACCGGCGCGAAGGTGGTGCCGGTCGCGCTGACCGGCACCGAGCAGCTCCAGCCCGCGGGGAAGCGCATCCCGCGCCCGGCCAAGATCGCCATCACGTTCGGCAAGCCCCTCGACTTCTCGCGCTACGAGGGTCAGGACTACTCGCCGGCGATCCGCCGGTCGGTCACCGACGAGGTCATGTACCAGATCCTGGAGATCTCGGGCCAGGAGTACGTGGACACGTACCACAAGCGGCCGAGCGAAGGCGTCGCCTGAGGCATCACCAGGGCACCGGGCCTTCGTCGTCGACGAAGGTGCCCGTCGGACCGTCCGCGGGGATCGTCGCCATCCGGACCGCCGCCACCGCGCCCTGAGCCGGCGTGCGGTGGCCGGCGTGGCCGTTGAGGTCGGTGGCGCAGAAGCCCGGGCAGACCGCGTTGACCAGGATCCCGTCGGGACGCAGCTCCCGCGCGTACTGCAAGGTCAACGAAGTCAGAGCGGTCTTCGACGGGGTGTAGCCCGCGGAAATCGGCAGCTGCGCGGCGGGATCGGCGTTCCGGGCCAGTGACGCGCCGCCGCTGGAGACGTTGACGATGCGCGGCGCGGCCGACCGGCGCAGCAGGGGCAGCAGCGCGTTCGTGACCGTGAGGACGCCGAAGAAGTTCGTCTCGAAGATCGCGCGGAGCACCCCGAGGTCGGCTGTACTGGGGCTTTGGTGTTCCAGGTCTGTGCCCGGCGGGCGGGCGACGGCGGCGTTGTTGACCAGCACGTCGAGACGGCCGTAGCGCTCTTCGATGTGGGAAGCGGCCGCGGCGACCGACGCGGGGTCGGTCACGTCGAGCACCACCGAGTCGGTGCCCAGCTCCGCGGCGGTCTTCTCGCCGAGTTCGGCGCTGCGGGCGCCGACGACGACGGTGTGCCCGAGGGCGGCGAGCTGCGCGGCGATCTCGCGGCCGATGCCCTTGTTCGCGCCGGTGACCAAAGTGATTTCGTTCATGGCTCCAGCACACCAGCGGGTGCCCGCGCGGGCCAACACCGATGCCGCATCGGCCGATACTCTGGTGGTATGGAGACGCGGGAGCTCGCGTATTTCGTCGCCGTCGCGGAGGAACTGCACTTCGGCCGGGCGGCGCAGCGCCTCGGCATGGCACAGCCTCCGCTCTCGCGCGCGATCCAGCAGCTCGAACGCCGCATGGGCGTGCCGCTGCTGGAGCGCACGAGCCGCGGCGTGACCCTGACGCCGGCAGGTGCGGTTTTCCTTGCGGAGAGCCGCAAGGCGCTCGACGCGGTGGACGCCGCGGTGCGCCGGGCGCAGCGCGCCGGGCAGGAGGTGCCGAAGCTGCTCGTGGCGATGAAGCCCGACGGCGACGCCGGCCTGCTCGAGCGGATCCTCCCCGGTTACCGGGCCGACCCGGACGCGATCGAGGTCGAGGTCGTCGTGTGCGGGATCGGCGAGCAGTCCCGCATGCTGCGCGACGGCCGCGTCGACCTGGCGTTCCTGCACGGCCCGCACGACGACTCCGTCGGGTTCGACACCGAGCTGCTGCTGGAGCAGGACCAGGTGGCGATGCTCGCCCGCGGGCACCGCCTGGCCGACCGGTCGGCACTGGTGCTCGCCGACCTGGACGGCGAGCCGTTCCCGCGCTGGCCGGGCAGCGACGTGAGCGGCCCGGAGGTGCGCGACCCGGGGCAGCTGCTGCAGCTGGTGGCGCTGGGCCAGGTCGTAGCGGTGGTCCCGGAGTCGGCCCGCCGCCACGCGCGCCCGGACACGGTGTGCGTCCCGGTGCTCGACGCGTCCCGGACATCGGTGGTGCTGGCTTGGCCCGACCGGACGCGGTCGCGCGCGGTGGCGGCGTTCGTCCGGGCGAGCACCGCGATCGCCGAGGTCGGGCGCGTGGTGGCGGACCGGTAGAGCATCAGATGCCCGGCGGCTCCTTCGCCCACTTCGGCGGCGCCGGCGGTTCGTACGTCTCGAACCGGTCCAACAGCACCGCCGGGTCGGCGTCGGTCATCAGCAGCTGCCGGTACTCCGGCTTGACGAACCCCTCGGTCACCATGTGGTCGGCGAACGCCACCAGCGGCCCGTAGTAGCCGTCGACGTCGACCAGGCCGATCGGCTTGCCGTGCAGGCCGAGCTGGGCCCACGTCCAGACCTCGAACAGCTCCTCCAGCGTGCCCGCGCCGCCCGGCAACGCGAGAAAGCCGTCGGACAGGGCCGCCATCTTGGCCTTGCGCTCGTGCATGTCCGCCACGACGTGCAGCTCCGACAGCCCGGCGTGCGAGATCTCGACCGACGACAGCGCCTCGGGGATCACGCCGATCACCTCGCCGCCCGCGGCCAGCGCCGCGTCGGCGACCACGCCCATCGTGCCGACGCTCGCGCCGCCGTAGACCAGGCCGATGCCGCGCTGGGCCAGCAGCTTGCCCAGCGCCGCCGCCTGCTCGGCGTAGCGGGGCGAAAATCCCATCGACGAACCGCAGAACACGCAGATCCGGCTCATCAGTGGGTGTCCTCCCATGCCTGGTAGGAGTTCTGCACGACGCTGACGGCGTCGTCGATGTCGTCGGTGACGTGCAGCAGGTCCAGGTCGTGCGGGCTGACCTTGCCCTCGGCCTGCACGGTCTTGGCGATCCAGTCGTAGAGCCCGCCCCAGTAGTCGCTGCCGAACAGCACCACTGGGAACTTCGTGACCTTCTTGGTCTGCACCAGCGTCAGCGCCTCGAACAGCTCGTCGAGCGTGCCGAAGCCGCCGGGCAGGCAGATGAAGGCCTGCGAATACTTGATGAACATCGTCTTCCGGGCGAAGAAGTACCGGAAGTTGACGCCCAGGTCGACCCACGGGTTCAGGCCCTGCTCGAACGGCAGCTCGATGCCCAGCCCGACGGAGAAGCCGCCGGCCTCGGCCGCGCCGCGGTTGACCGCCTCCATCGCGCCCGGACCGCCGCCGGTCATCACCGCGAACCCGGCGTTGGCCAGCGCGGCGCCGATCTTGCGGCCGAGCTCGTACTCCGGGTGGTCGCGCTTGGTGCGCGCCGAGCCGAACACCGTGACCGCGCGCGGGACCTCCGCGAGCGCGCCGAAGCCCTCGACGAACTCGGCTTGGATCCGCAGGACGCGCCAGGGGTCGGTGTGCACCCAGTCGGTCGGCCCCCGCGAGTCGAGCAGCCGCTGGTCGGTCGTGCTGCCCTGGTCACGGCGGTCGCCGCGCAGCACGACCGGGCCCTTCTGGCGCTCGACCGGGCGTTCGGGGTACTGGCCGTCCGGCCATTCAGACTGTTCGCTCACTCAGCCATGCTACGACCTGCCCGCCAGCGAAAATGCCAAGAGGGCCGTGGAGGTGAAGTCGATGGCCGGCTCGTTGCTGGGCCATGAACTCAGGTCGTCCGCGTAGCGACTTCCCTGGCCGGCGAACGATTCATACGGACGGGTGCATTCCTTGGCGCCCGCCGGGAACGGCAGGTCGGCGAAGTTGTCCGCGCCGTTCGGGCCGTTGACGACCGCGCCGTACAGCACTTTCGAAGGTCCGGCGAGGTTCGCGGCCTGGTGGTGCGGGCACTGCGGGAACGTCGTGCCGACGCCGACCACGAGCGACACGCCCCAGGCGTTCGCACCGAGCGTGAAGTCCCGCTGTTGCGCGCCGAAGGCCGCGTAGCGGGTGTCGCCGGTGACGCGCTGGTAGAGCCGCGCGGTGGCCGCGAAGCCGAAGCTCTTGCTGGTGGCGTCGAAGTCGGTGACGTCGACCGCGGTCCGGAATGGACTCTTCTTCGCGGACTCGACACCCGCGTCCAGCTGGCGACGGAGATCCGCGGCCAGCTCGCGGACGCCGAGCGCGGCGCCGGGGACGCCGGTGCGCAGCAGACCGGCGAGGTCGGCGTGGGCGAGCGCGCTGGTGTCGTAGAGGTTCAACGTGCTCGTGTCGTCACTGCCGATGTACGCCTTCGCCCACTTCGCCGCGTCTCGGGCCCAGCCGTTCGCACGCGGGTCTCCGAGCTTGCGCCCGGCCAGCGCGAGCTGCGTCGCGCCGAGCTCCAAGTCGTCCTCCCAGGACGACTCCGGGTAGTAGGCGTGCGGGAACGCGCTGACGAGCTCGCCGACGCCGGTCGTCTTGGCCTGGGCGAACACGGCGGCCGCCTCGGCGAGGTAGTGCCGGCCCAGACGCGGGTCGCGGTGGGCCTGGATCTGCGCGCCGAGCGCGAAGGCGGCGGCGACGCGGCCGGCGAGGTTCGGGGACAGCGGCGCGCCCGCGGGGGCGGCCGCGAACACCGGCCGGTACTTGACGAAGTAGGCGGGATCGCCGGGTTTGACGGTCAGGGCGTCGTCGTCCTGCGGCTCGCGCCAGACGTCGTGGTCGCCGAGGAAGCCGAACTCCTCGCTGCCGGTGCCGATGCCGACCTGGGCGTAGAGCGTCTTGGTCTTGCCGTCCCACATCTTGTCGAGCCAGTCGAGGCCGAAGCGGACCTCCTTCGCCAGCACCGGATCGGGGTCCTCGCGCAGCACGAAACCCAGTTCGGCCAGCGAATACGCGGTGTTGGACGTGAACTTGACGAAGTCACCCGCGTCGACCCAGCCGCCTTCGACGTCGACCGGGCCGCCCTGGGCCGCAGCGGTTCGACGATTTCGTCGCCGCCCTCGCCGGCGAACTTCGGCTCGGCGTAGACGGTCGCCTTCTTGTCCGCCAGGTGCGACGGCTTGCGGTCGAGCCGGCCGGGGACGACGTCGCGGCCGTCGCGCTGGGCCTGGAAGAACTCGGTGGTGGCGCGCACGAGCGGGCGGAACAAGCGGCTCGCGGTGTCGATCCGGAACGGCGGCGACGTCGCGCCGGCGGCCTTGACGCGGTAGGTGCCAGGCCGATCCACAGTGGACAAATCAAGGTCGAATACATTGGCGTACCGCGCGTTCCAGGCGCCGAGGCTCCCGCCCGTGCGGCCTTCCCGGACCGTACGACCCCGGTCGTCGACGACGGTGAACTTCCCCGCGGCGCCGCCGAGCAGGTACGCGTGCTTCGCCTCGCCCAGCGCGTAGCCGACTTGGTCGACGCGCACCTCCGCCGGAGTGGCCGCTTCGGCCGGGGTCGCGGCGAGTGGGACGGCGAGCGCGGCCGCCGTCGCGAGGGGAAGCAGGCGCATGGTCGCCCTCCACTTTGTTAGGAAAGTTTCCTATTTAGCGCGAGAACGCTATCCCGGTACGGCCGGGGCGTCAATATGTCCGTTTCCGCGGCGCCGGCGTCGATGACCTACCGTGGGGAGATGACCGAACCGCTCGGCGCGCGGATCCGCCGGCTGCGCGCCGACCGCGGCTGGACCCAGCGCGAGCTGGCCGAGCCGGGGTACGACCGGGGGTTCCTGGCGAAGGTCGAGACCGGCAGCCGGCCGCCGTCGGAGGAGATGCTCGCCTACCTGGCCGGACGGCTCGGTCTGACCGTCGACGACCTGCGGTTCGGCCGTCCCCCGGGCGTCGCCGACGAGCTGCGCGCGTCCCTCGACGAGGGCTACCGCGACCTCGAACAGGGCCGGGTCGCTCTCGCTGAAGAACGGTTCGCGGCCGCCGGGAAGCGGGCCGCGGGCTACCGCCTCGACGACGTCGAGTGCTACGCGCGGTTCTGCCTCGCCGAGGTGAAATGGCAACTGTTCGACGTAGAAGGCGCACAGAAGGAACTGGAGCACGCTTCGGAACTGGCCGAAGCGGCACCGCCCTGGCTGCGGGCGATGATCGTGCACCGCTGGTCGGGCTGCCGGTACCTGAGCGGCGACGCGGGCACCGCGATCGCGCGCGTCGAGGAGGCACTGGCCTCTCCGGAACTCGACCCGGACGCCGAGTTGTGCCTGCTCAGCGCGTTGATCCACCCGCTGATGGAGATGGGCGGACTGCACCGGGCCCAGCGCGCTGCCCTCGCCGGCCGTCAGCTGGCGAAGGCGGCCACCCGGCCGGACTTCGTCGCGCGGTTCCACCGGCAGGCGTCGCAGGTGTGGCAGGCGACCGGGCAGCCCGACCGGGCGGAGCAGGACCTGATCGAGGCGTGCCGCCTGTTCGCGTCGGCGGGTTTCGACCGCGACGCGGCCCGCTGCCGCTGGGCCCGCGGGTACCTGCTGCGCCGGCTGGGCCGCCTGGACGAGGCCCGCGCGGAGCTGACGTCGGCCCGTGACCAGCTCGCGGCGATCGGCGCGGAGGAAGGTGTCGCGGGAGCGACCCTGGAGCTGGCCGAGGTCCGGCTGCGCCAAGGGGCGCCCGCGGAGGCGGCTTCGCTGGTTTCGGAGGTCTGGCCACTGCTGGCCCGGGACGTCGAGTCCCTGGGCGAGGCGACGGGCCTGCTGGGCCAGGTCGCGCAGTCTCGCGGCGACCTCGAGTCGGCGACCCGGCTGCTGCGCGAGGCGGCGGAAATCCAGACCCGGGCGTCACTGCACGGAGCGGCGGTTTCGACGTCCCTGCGCCTCGGCGACGTCCTCCGACAACGTGGTCATCTCGACGAAGCGATCGAGGCCTACCAACGCGGTCTCGACTCGGCAGCAGGCACCGACACCTGACCCTCCAGGTACAGCGGACCAGCCACCTCCGTGGTCCGGGTGAGGGAAGTTTCCTACCAAAGTCTGGTGAATTGGTTCAGACCAGTCCGCGCGACCCGGTTTTCCTGCGGTTTGCCGGAAATCGGGGTGATCTTGACCTGCGTCCGCTAGGCCGTTCGGCCCATTGACCGGCCGGCGACCGGAACCTTTACTCGGACGCGTCCAGCGCAATAACACCAGTTATTCCGCTGGGCACACTCCACGCGTCCCCGGAAAGGTTCCCCATGAGATCCCCCCGAGGGCTGGCGGCGATCGCCGGCCTCGCCCTGAGCTTCGCGGTGCCGGCGATCCCGGCCGCCGCCACCACTCCTCCCGCCGCCACCCCGCCCGAGGCGCTCGCCGCCCGAGCCGCCGACCAGGCCGCCCTCACCGGCGCCGACCGGCTCGCCAAGGGCGCCGGGGAGGCCTTCGTCCGCACCGGGGTCACCCCGGGTGGCGGCGGGCTCTACTACGCCTCCTACCAGCGCACTTACCACGGTCTACCGGTCGTCGGCGGGGACGCGGTCGTCGTCGCCGACGGGGCCGGGGGCGTCCGCGGCACCGAAGCCGCGCACACCTCGCCGATCACCGTCGGCACCCATGCCACGCTCAAAGCCGAGCAGGCCACCAAGATCGCCACGGCCAAGGTGTCCACAGTAGACACGACCACCACGCCGAAGCTCGTCGTGCTGGCCGGGGACGCTCCGAAGCTCGCCTATGAGGTCGTCGTCAGCGGTCGCGACCACACCAAGCCGACCAAGCTGCACGTCTTCGTCGACAGCGCCACCGGCAAGGTCCTCGACACCCGCGACGACGTGCGCGAAGCAGGCACCGGCAACTCCTACTACGCCGGCACGGTCTCGATCGACACGTCCGGCTCGGGCAGCTCCTACTCGATGACGGACCCGGGCCGCCGCGGCATCGCCTGCGGCCGCGAAGGCGGCGCGATCTTCACGAAGAGCACCAACACCTGGGGCAACAGCAGCGGCACCGACCTGGAAACCGGCTGCGTCGACACGCTCTACAGCGTCCAGACCGAGTGGAAGATGCTGTCGGAGTGGCTGGGCCGCAACGGCATCGACGGCGCCGGCGGCGGCTTCCGCGCGAGCGTCGGCCTCAACGACGTCAACGCCTACTGGGACGGCTCCTCGACCCACTTCGGGCACTCGCAGGACAACCGCCGCCAGGCGACGCCGATGGACGTCGTCGGGCACGAGTTCGGGCACGCCGTCTTCCAGACGACCCCGGGCGGCGCCGGGTCGGGCAACGAGAACGGCGGGCTCAACGAGTCCACCGGTGACATCTTCGGCGCCCTGACCGAGTATTACGCCAACAACCCGAAGGACACCCCCGACTTCACCGTCGGCGAGGGCGTCAACCTCGTCGGCCAGGGACCGATCCGCTACATGTACAACCCGAGCCAGGTCGGCGACCCGAACTGCTACTCGGCGTCGATCCCGAGCACCGAGGTGCACGCCGCCGCTGGCCCGCAGAACCACTGGTTCTACCTGCTTTCCCAGGGCAGCAACGCTTCCCCGGCCAGCCCGACGTGCAACGGCTCGACCGTCACCGGCATCGGCATCCAGAAGGCCGGCAAGATCTTCTACAACGGACTGCTGAAGAAGACGTCCTCCTGGAACCACAAGGCGGCCCGCAAGGCCACGCTGGAAGCCGCGATCGCGCTCTTCCCGGGCAGCTGCACCGAATTCACCGCGACAAAGGCCGCTTGGGACGCGGTGAGCGTCCCGGCCGTCAGCGGTGAGCCGACCTGCAGCGGCCAGCCGCCCGCGGGCAACGACTACTCGCTGACGCTGTCGCCGACGTCCGCGTCCGTCCAACCGGGACAGACCGCGACCACCACGGTGGCCACCCGGATCACCTCGGGCACCGCTCAGACCGTGGCGCTGCAGGCGACCGGCCTGCCCGAAGGCGCCAAAGCGACCTTCAGCCCGGCGAGCGTCCAGTCCGGCGGCACCGCGACGCTGACCATCACCACCTCGGCGACCACGCCGGAGGGCACCAGCCAGGTGACGGTGACCGGCGACGGCACCGACGCCGACCACACCGCGCAGTTCTCGCTCACCGTCGGCACCGGCACCCCGCCGACCGGCTGCGACGGCCTCGCCGAGTGGGACTCCGCGAAGGCCTACGTGCCGAATGACGTCGTCGGCCACAACGGTCACAAGTGGACGTCGCTGTGGTACTCGACCGGTGCCGAGCCCGGCGCGCCCACCTCGTGGGCCGTGTGGAGCGACGGCGGCGCCTGCTGATCCTCCCCGCGCGGCGGCGGGCGACTCCCCCGCCGCCGCGCGGCCTACTCTGAACCGGTGGAAAGGCGGCCTGGGTGAGCGAGAGCGTCGGTGAACGCCTGCGCGAGCTGCGCGCCGAGCGCGGGCTCACGCAGCGCGAACTGGCCGGACCGCAGTACTCCGCGGCGTACGTGTCGTCGGTCGAGACCGGCGCGCGGACGCCGTCGGGCGACGCGCTGCGGTTCTTCGCCCAGCAACTCGGCATCGACCCCGACGAGCTGCTCGGCGGCAGCTCACCCCGGGAGCTGCTCGAACTCGACCTCGAGCTGATCGAGACGGCGGACCGGTTCCTGACCGGCGACGCCCGCCGCGCGACCCCGCGGATGCAGCGGATCCGGCGCCAAGCCGAACGTCTCGACCGGCCGCGGCAGGCGGGCATCGCGCTGCTGTGGCTGGCCGGGTACTCGACCGGCGACGCCCGCACGAAGTACGTCGCGGAGGCCGAGACGACGTTGTCGGGCGAGCCGCCGCCGGTGCGGGCGATGGTCGTCCCGTTGCGCGCGGCGGTGCTGAGCGACTGGGGCGAGGCGCAGTATTCCTTGCACCTGCTGGAAACCGCGCACGCGGAGCTGCTGCGCGACGGGTACCCGCAGCCGTCGATGCTGCTGACGCTGCGGGCGTGTCTCGCCGAGCGGCACCTGCGTCAAGGAGATCTGGAGCGAGCCGCGGAGTACGCCGAGTCGGCGCTGCGGCTCACCCGGGGCGGCCCGGCGGTCCTGGCCGAGCTGACCCGCAGCCACGTCGAGGTGTGCCGCAGCCACCTGGCGGCCGACCGGTTCGCCGACGCGGCCGCGTCCGTCGCCGCGGCCTACGACCTGATGCAGGAACGCGCCCTGCACCCGGCGATGGCGCACTGCCTGCTGGCCAGGGCCCGGGTCCGCGGCCGCGCGGGTGACGTCGAGGGCGCGCTGGCCGACCTCGGCGCGGCGCGGGAAACGGCGTGGCCGGACGACGTCCCGGCGATCACGGTCGAGCTCGCGTCCGAATACCTGGCAGCGGGCCGGCTGGAGACGGCGGCCGCGCTGCTCGACCAGGTCCGCCCGGCCGTCGTGGCGGGCACGGCCCTGGCGGCGGAACTCCGGTTGCAGCTGGGGTCGCTGGCTCGCGCGCGTGGTGACGCGCGAGGCGCGGCGGAGTACCTGCGCGCGGCGGTCGAACTCGCCACCGGGCTCGGGGCGCGCGGGGTTTTGGTGCGCGCTTTGCGCCCGCTGAGCGAGCTTCTGGGTGAGACCGGGCGGCAGGAAGAAGCCGCGAACGTGCTGCGGAACGGGCTGCTCGCGTTGGGCGCCGAAGCCGACTGACATCGTTTTCCTGAGCAGTACTAACGATTCCTGATGATCGAGATCTTCCGGCGTTCGGATGGTGTCCGGGACAGTCCCTACGAAAGTCGTTCCGGTCCGGAATGCGGGGAGAATCCCCAGCACCGGCGGGGTTTGTACGAATTGACCGCCGAATCCGGAACGCGGCGTTGGTCCGTTCGGCGCATTGACGCCCCGATCCGCTGATCCTTTACTCGGATGCGTCCGGACGCATACCTCCTGTTAGCACGCCGGACACGTCTCCTTTCCCCCGCACCGCACCCCATCGTCCTGCCTTCGTGGAAGGAAGACCTCGATGACCCATCGTGGGTTCAGAACGGGCTTGGCGGCCGCCGCCGGGCTCGCCATGACGCTCGCGCTGCCGGTGGCCCCGGCCAGCGCGTCTCCCCAGGCACAACCCGCCGCTCCGGACGTGGCCGCCGCGCGCGCCGCCGACCAGGCCGCCGCTTCGGGACTGGACGCGCTCAAGCGCGGCCCAGCGGAATCGTTCCAGCGCATCGGGCTCACCGCCGGTGGCGGCGGCCTGTTCTACGGCGCCTACCAGCGGACCTACCAGGGCCTGCGGGTCGTGGGCGGGGACGCGGTCGTCGTCGCCGACGGGGCCGGGCGCGTCCGCGGCACCAGCGCGGCCGAGACCGCGGCCATCACCGTCGGGACGCAGGCCGCGCTCGACGCCGCGAAGGCCGCGGCCACCGCGCGCACTCAACTGCCCACTGTGGACAGTGTCAGCACGCCGGAGAAGGTCGTGCTGGCCGGGGCGAGCCCCAAGCTCGCCTACGAGGTCGTCGTCGCCGGGCGCACCGCCACCGCGCCGAGCAACCTGCACGTCTTCGTCGACGCCGCCACCGGCGCGGTGCTCGACCAGCGGGACGACGTCAAGACGTTCTCTTCGGGCGCTCGCACCCAGGCCCAGCCGAGCACGGTCAACGTCGCCGGCACCGGCAACAGCTACTACGTCGGCAACGTCTCCATCGACACGACGCAGTCCGGCACCACCTACACGATGCGCGACCCGGGCCGGACCGGCATCAGCTGCGGCCGCGAAGGCGGCTCCGTCTACAGTGGACCGGACAACGCCTGGGGCCACGGCTCCGGCACGGACCTCGAAACCGGCTGCGTCGACGTCCTCTACAGCGTCCAGACCGAGTGGAAGATGCTCTCGGAGTGGCTGGGCCGCAACGGTATCAACGGCAGCGGCACCGGCTATCCCGCGAGCGTCGGCCTCAACGACGTCAACGCCTACTGGAACGGCTCGTCCACCCACTTCGGGCACGCGCAGGACAACCAGCGCCAGGCCACGTCGATGGACGTCGTCGGGCACGAGTTCGGGCACGGCGTCTTCCAGTTCACCCCGGGCGGTGCCGGTTCCGGCAACGAGAACGGCGGGATGAACGAGTCGACCGGCGACATCTTCGGCGCGCTGACCGAGGCGTACGCGAACAACGCCAAGGACACGCCCGACTACGAGGTCGGCGAGGGCGTCAACCTGGTCGGCCAGGGCCCGATCCGCTACATGTACCAGCCGTCGAAGGTCGGCGACCCGAACTGCTACTCGTCGTCGATCCCGAGCACCGAGGTGCACGCCGCGGCCGGCCCGCAGAACCACTGGTTCTACCTGCTCGCCGAGGGCTCGAACCCGGGTGGCGGCAAGCCGGCCAGCCCGACCTGCAACAGCTCGTCGGTCACCGGCATCGGCATCCAGAAGGCCGGCAAGATCTTCTACAACGGCCTGCTGAAGAAGACCTCGTCGTGGAACCACAAGGCCGCCCGCAAGGCGACCCTCGAAGCCGCGATCGCGCTCTACCCGGGCAGCTGCACCGAGTACAACGCCACCAAGGCCGCGTGGGACGCCGTCTCCGTCACCACCGCGACCGGTGAGCCCACCTCGTGCAGCGGTGGCGGGCCGGACTTCTCCGTCGCGCTGAACCCGGCTTCGGGTTCCGTGCAGCCGGGCGCCTCGGCGACCACCACCATCAGCACCGCGATCACCTCCGGCGCGGCGCAGTCGATCACACTGTCCGCCTCGGGTCTCCCGGCCGGCGCGACCGCGACGTTCAACCCGGCGACGATCCAGTCCGGCGGCACCTCGACGCTGACCATCGCGACCTCCGCGTCGACGCCGACCGGCAGCTTCCCGATCACCATCACCGCCGACGGGGCCAGCACCGACCACACGGCCCAGTACGCGCTGTCCGTCGGGACCACGGGCTCCTGCGCCGCGGTGACCAACGGGACCCGGCTGAACATCCCGGACTACCCGGGTGCCGCGGTCAGCAGCACCACCACCGTGGCGGGCTGCGCGCGCAACGCGTCGTCGACCACCAAGGTCGAGGTGCACATCACCCACACCTACAGCGGTGACCTGGTCCTCGACCTGGTCGCGCCGGACGGCACCGCCTACCGGCTGAAGAACTCCAGCTCGTCGTCGACGCCGAACATCAACACCACCTACACCGTGAACGCCTCGTCCGAGGCCGCGAACGGCGCGTGGCAGCTCCGCATCCGAGACGTCGGCCCCGCCGACACCGGTTACCTGTCCACCTGGACGTTGACCGTGTAGCACCTCCCCACCTGTGAAGGCCGCACCAGCCCGGTGCGGCCTTCACGGCCGTTCTCCCCAACCCCCATCGAAGGAACTCACCGCCATGAAGTGGAAGAGCAAGATCGGCGCCGGGGTTACCGCCCTGGCGGCCGTTTTGGGTGTGGTGACCGCGCCTGCGGCCACCGCCGCGCCGGCCACCGCCCTCGCCGCGCCGGACATCTCGCTGGCCAACATCAAGACCCACCTCAACCAGCTGCAGACCATCGCCAACAACAACGGCGGCACGCGCTCGCCGCGTGGGGCCGGTTACGCGGCGTCGGTGTCCTATGTGGAGAACCTGCTGAAGAACGCGGGTTACACCACGACGCGCCAGACCTGCACCAGCTGCATCGGCCAGTCGCAGAACCTGATCGCCGAGTGGCCGCAGGGTGACGCGAGCCAGGTCATCATGCTCGGCGCGCACCTCGACAGCGTGAGCGCCGGCCCCGGCATCAACGACAACGGCTCCGGCAGCGCGTCGATCCTCGAGACCGCGCTGACGCTGGCCCGCACCAACCCGGCGATGGCCAAGCGCGTCCGCTTCGGCTGGTGGGCCGACGAGGAGTCCGGCCTGGTCGGCTCCAGGTACTACGTCAACAACCTGCCGAGCAGCGAACGCACGAAGATCAAGACCTACCTCAACTTCGACATGATCGGCTCGAAGAACTGGGGCTACTTCGTCTACGACGACGTCGCTTCGGTCAAGGCGATCTTCGACGAGTACTTCTCGTCCATCGGCATCCAGACCGAGGGCGACAGCGAAGGCGACGGCCGCTCCGACCACGCGTCCTTCAAGAGCGCGGGCATTCCGGTCGGCGGCCTCGCCACCGGCGCCGGCGACATCAAGAGCTCGGCGCAAGCCCAGAAGTGGGGCGGCACCGCCGGTGCGGCGTTCGACAACTGCTACCACCGCGCCTGCGACACGACGTCGAACATCCCGGACGCCCCGCTGGAGAAGAACTCCGACGCCATCGGGTACGCGCTGTGGAAGCTGGCCGTCGCGACGACGACGGGCAACGACTTCTCGGTGAACCTGAACCCGACCGCCGGGACCGTCCAACCGGGACAGTCGCTGCAGGTCGCGGTGAGCACCGCGACGACGTCCGGCAGCGCGCAGTCCATCTCGCTGTCGGCCTCGGGCCTGCCCGCCGGCGCGACGGCGTCGTTCAGCCCGGCGACCGTCCAGTCGGGCGGTTCCTCGACGCTGACCGTCACGACGTCGTCGAGCACCCCGACCGGCACCTTCCCGATCACCGTGACAGCGGACGGTGCGAGCGTCGACCACACGGCGTCGTTCTCGCTCGGCGTCGGGACGTCGTCGTGCGCGCCGGTGACGAACGGGACCCGGCTGAACATCCCGGACTACCCGGGTGCCGCGGTGAACAGCACGGCGACCGTCGGCGGCTGCGCGCGCAACGCGTCCACCGCCACCAAGGTCGAGGTGCACATCACCCACACCTACCGCGGTGACCTGGTCCTCGACCTCGTCGCCCCGGACGGCACGGCGTACCGGCTGAAGAACTCCAGCAGCGACTCGACGCCGAACCTCGACACCACCTACACCGTCAACGCCTCTTCGGAAGCCGCGAACGGCGCCTGGCAGGTGCGGCTGCGGGACGTCGGCCCGGCCGACACCGGTTACCTGTCCTCCTGGACGCTGACCGTCTGAACCCGGCCCAGGTGGGCGCTTTCACGTGAAAGCTCCCACCTGGGTCCCGAGCTTTCACGTGAAAGCCCGGGTTGTCTAGACCACCCGATCGTCGGTAGTCAGGGGTTCCCGGCGGCGCCTATCTTGATCGGACACGCCGCGTACGCCCTTCAACGACGATGGGAGCCGGTATGTCCGGTCGTAGAACCCGCCTGTTCGGAACCCTTCTGGCGGCGGTGCTGGCCGTCCCGCTGCTCGTGTCGGCCCCCGCGCAGGGGGCGGTGTCGGCCGACACGTGCGCGGTGAAATCGAGGCCCACCGGCAAGGTCCTCCAGGGGTACTGGGAGAACTGGGACGGCGCCGCGAACGGCGTCCACCCCGGCATGGGCTGGGTGCCGATCACCGACAGCCGCATGGCGCAGCACGGCTACAACGTCATCAACGCGGCCTTCCCGGTGATCCGGTCCGACGGGACCGTGTTGTGGGAGAACGGGATGGACGCCGGCGTCAAGGTGTCGACGCCCGCCGAGATGTGCGCGGCGAAGGCCGCGGGCGCGACGCTCCTGATGTCGATCGGCGGCGCGGCGGCCGGTATCGATCTGTCGTCGTCGGCGGTGGCCGACAAGTTCGTCGCGACCGTGGTGCCTCTGTTGAAGCAGTACAACTTCGACGGGATCGACATCGACATCGAGACCGGGCTCACCAACAGCGGGAACATCAAGACGCTGTCGGCGTCGCAGTCCAACCTGATCCGGATCATCGACGGCGTGCTCGCGAAGATGCCGTCGAACTTCGGGCTGACGATGGCGCCGGAAACCGCGTACGTGACCGGCGGCAGCATCACGTACGGCTCGATCTGGGGCGCCTACCTGCCGATCATCAAGAAGTACGCGGACAACGGCCGGCTGTGGTGGCTGAACATGCAGTACTACAACGGGTCCATGTACGGCTGCTCCGGCGACTCGTACCAGGCCGGGACCGTGCAGGGCTTCACCGTGCAGACGCAGTGCCTGAACCAGGGCCTGGTGGTGCAGGGCACGACGATTCGCGTCCCGTACGACAAGCAGGTCCCGGGTCTGCCGGCGCAGCCCGGCGCGGGCGGCGGGTACATGTCGACGAGCCTGGTTTCCCAGGCGTGGCGGTCGGTTCCGGGCCTGAAGGGCCTGATGGACTGGTCGATCAACTGGGACGGCTCGAAGGGCTGGACGTTCGGCAACAACGTCAAGTCCCTGCAGGGCCGCTAGGAGTCGCCGGCCGGGATGGGGTCGTTGTACTCCCCCGCCGGGCCGGCGTACTCACGGCCGTTCGGGAACGGCCACGGGTTCGGGACGCAGCCGTGCAGCCCGAGCGTCTGCTGCTCCATCACCGGCGCCGGCCGGCCCGCGCCCGGGCACAGCTCGTGGCCGTGGCCGAGCCGGTGCCCGGTCTCGTGGGTGACCATGTACTGCCGGTAGACGTCGAGCGGGGCGCCGTAGTCCGGGACGGCGTTGGCCCAGCGGGCGACGTTGAGCACGACGTTGCTGCCGTTGCGGCAGGACGTGTAGCCGTCCGGCGAGCCGCCGCACAGCTTGTCGCGGCTGGCGGGGGTGGCCAGGTAGATCGTGAAATCGGCCTCGTCGTCGGTCCCGACCTGCTGCAGCCGCCACTCACCGCCGCCGGTCCAGCCGCGCGGGTCGCCGAGGATGCCGCGGATGCTCTTGGCGAACGCGGCCGGCCCGACGCCGTCGATGTCGGTCTCGAGCGCGATGCGGTAGCGCATGAGGCGGCCGGACTTGCCGGCCACTTCGTCGCTGCCGGGGGTGAACATCCACTGGCCGGAGCCGGTCCGCGGGAAGGTGATGGCGACTTCGACGTTCTGCTGCACGGGCTGTTGCTGCTGTTCGGCGGGCGGCGGCGGCAGCGAGGTGGCGTCGCCGATGGCGGTGACGATCGGCCCGGCCGCCGGCGCGGCGACGGGCTGCTGTTCACAGGCGGTCAGAGCACCGACGACCGCCAGGGCGAGCGCGGCGACGGCCGCGGCCCGTCTCGCGGTTTTCGGCATGGGTCCTCCCGAACATGCGGCTTCACCAGGGAATACGGCTCCCGCCGGGGAAAAGTTGCACCGTCCGGCCGGCGGTTCGCGCACCAGGGTGTCACCGCAGCTCAGCACACACGAGTGTGACGGTCGCCACTGCGCCCCAATGTGGCCTTGGTTGCGTTGAACGCACCCAAGGCGGCCTTCGGTGCGTTCAACGCACCGAAGGCCACATTGGGGCGCTGGGGGCCCGCTCAGCTGAGGAACTTGCGCAGCACCTCGGTCACCTGGCGGATCTCCGCCGTGTGGACGTTCTCCTGCTTCGTGTGCGCCAGCGTCGGGTTGCCCGGGCCGAAGTTCACCGCCGGCATCCCCAGCGCCGCGAAGCGCGCCACGTCCGTCCACCCCAGCTTCGCCGCCGCACGCCCGCCGGCCGCCGCCACCAGCTCCGCCGCCGCGGGGGCCGACAAGCCCGGCAGGGCTCCCGGCGAAAGGTCCACAACGGACAGTTCGTAGCCGTCGAACACCTCGCGCAGGTGGCGTTCCGCTGCCTCCGGCGAGCGGTCCGGGGCGAAGCGGTGGTTCATTGTCAGGACCGCCGCGTCCGGGACCACGTTGCCCGCCACGCCGCCGCTGATCGACGTCGCCTGCAGGCCTTCGCGGTAGGTGAGCCCGTCGATGTCCACGACGCGCGGCGCGTACTCCGCCAGCCGCCGCAGGGGCTCGGCCAGCGCGTGGATCGCGTTCTCCCCCATCCACGCGCGCGCGGTGTGCGCGCGCTTGCCGGACAGCCGCAGCTCGACGCGCATCGTGCCCTGGCAACCCGCCTCGATCACGCCGTTCGACGGCTCGCCGACGATCGCCAGGTCGCCCGCCAGCCACTCCGGCAGCTCGCGCTCGATCCGGCCGAGGCCGTTCTTGACCGCTTCGACCTCTTCGTTGTCGTAGAAGACGAACGTGATGTCGTGCTTCGGCTCCGGCAGCGTCGCGGCGAGGTGCAGGAACACCGCGTCGCCGCTCTTCATGTCGACCGTGCCGAGGCCGTGCAGGACCTCGTCGGCGCCGATGCCTTCGCGCCGCGACGGCAGATTGCCGTTCTCCGGCACGGTGTCCAGGTGCCCGGCGAGCACGACCCGCGACGCGCGGCCGAGGTTCGTGCGCGCGAGGACGGCGTCGCCGTCGCGGATCACCTCGAGGTGCGGCGCCTGCTTCTCCAGCGCCTCCTGCACCGCCGTCGCGAGCTCGGCCTCCGACCCGGACACGCTGAAGACGTCCACGAGCGCGGCGGTCAGGTCGACGGGGTCGGCGTGCAGGTCGAGGCTCATGCCCGGCACGCTACCGTGGGGGTGTGCGTAGGTTCCCGGTCGCCGTGGGCGGCACGTTGCTGGTCCTGGTCCTGTCCGGCTGCGGAAACGAAGCCGGCCCGACCCCCAAGCAGGGCGGCGAGCCCGGGCCGGACGCGCTCCCGACGAAGCTGGACGCGCTGACCGCCGACCAGTGCTACGCCAGCCCGCGCACCCAGCTGCCGAAGGGCTGTGAGAAGTACGTCACCGAGGTCGCCAACGTCCCGGGCACGGCCCGCAAGCGCGCGGACGACCGCGACCCGCAGCTGGTCGCCGAAGCGGACAAGCTCGACACTGCCGTGAAGTCCTTCCGCAGCGCAGGCTGCACGACCGTGCCCGATCCGGGCGGTCCGTGCACCCAGGCACTGGTCGACGTCGCCGCCGCTCTCGACGGCCTGAAGAAGCAGGTAGCCGCCCGGCCCACGAGTGGTTGACGCGCGTCACTCGACTACCGTGTCGGGCGTGAGCGAGCAGAGCCCGAACCCCGAAACGACCGGCGCCAGCGGCGTCGGGCTGGCCACCGTCGCGACCGACGGGACGGTCCTCGACACCTGGTACCCGCACCCCAAGCTGATCGAGAACGACACCGCCGGCACCAAAGGCACCGAGCGCCTGAGCGCGGAAGAGGCCGCCGAGCTGCTCGGCGAGGCCGCCGCGGCGCTGCTCGGCCCGGACACCGACCGCGGGGTCGAGGTCGTCGCCGTCCGCACCACCATCGGCAAGCTCGCCGACGCCCCGGCCGACACGCACGACATGTACCTGCGGCTGCACCTGCTCTCGCACCGGCTGGTCCGTCCGCACGGCCAGAACATCGACGGCATCTTCGGCCTGCTCGCGAACGTCGTGTGGACCAACCACGGCCCGTGCCCGGTCGAGGGCTTCGAGACGACGCGGCTGCGGCTGCGCTCGCGCGGCGCGGTGACCGTCTACAGCGTCGACAAGTTCCCGCGGATGGTCGACTACGTCCTGCCCGCCGGCGTCCGGATCGGCGACGCGGACCGCGTCCGGCTCGGCGCGCACCTGGCGACGGGCACGACCGTGATGCACGAGGGCTTCGTGAACTTCAACGCCGGCACGCTCGGCGCGTCGATGGTCGAGGGCCGCATCTCGGCCGGCGTCGTGGTCGGCGACGGCTCGGACGTCGGCGGCGGCGCGTCGATCATGGGCACGCTCTCGGGCGGCGGCAAGGAGACGATCTCGCTGGGCGAGCGTTGCCTGATCGGCGCGAACGGCGGCGTCGGGATCTCGCTGGGCGACGACACGGTCGTCGAGGCCGGGCTGTACGTGACGGCGGGGACGAAGGTCGTCGTCGACGGCAAGGTCGTCAAGGCCCGCGAGCTCAACGGCGTCTCGGGCGCGGTCTTCCGCCGCAACTCGGCGACCGGCGCGGTCGAGGTCGTGCCGCGGACCGGCTCCGGCGTCGAGCTGAACTCGATCCTGCACGCGAACGACTGAGCTTCGGAATTCACTTATTATTCATGAGGTGACCACCGAATCGTTGCCTCGCACCCCGGCGGAACTGGGCCTGCCCGAGCTCCCGGTCGAGGTCGGCCCGGCGGATCCGGCGGTCCACCACGTGCGGGCCAAGCTCGACCGGGAGATCCGCGCGCTGCTCGCGTACGAACCCGGCACGCGCTCGGGCGCCGACCCCGAGGACCTGCACCAGATGCGCGTCGCCCTGCGGCGGATGCGCAGCGTGCTGAAGCTGTCCGGCGCGCTGGTCGGGGACGGCGCCGAGCCGGTGCGCGCGGAGCTGGGCTGGCTCGGCCAGTCGCTCGGCGAGGTGCGGGACTACGACGTCCTGATCGGGCACCTGCGCGAGGTCATCGCCGACTTCGAGGTCCGCGACCAGGCCGCCGGGCACCGGCTGGTGTCCCGCTTCGTCACCGAGCGCGCGGCGGCGAAGCGGCGCCTGACCCGGGCGCTGTCCAGCGCGCGCTACTCGACGCTGCTGCGCGAGGTCAGCCTGCTGACCCGGTCGTCGGCCGAGGTGCCCGACGAGCCGCACGACTTGGTGACCGGGCTGGCGAAGCCGCACCGCAAGCTCGCCAAGGCCGTCCGCGCGCTGCCCGCCGACCCGCCCGACGACGACCTGCACGCCCTGCGCATCCACGGCAAGAAGCTGCGGTACGCCGCCGAGCTGGCGCAGACGTCGGCGAAGAAGAAGCGGGCCAAGCGGATCAAGAAGCTGATCAAGGCGACCCGGGACTTCCAGACGGTGCTGGGCGACCACCAGGACGCGGTGATCGCGGCCGAGCGGATGCGCACGGTGCTGGAGACCGCGGACGGCGAGGTCGGCTTCGTCGCCGGCCGGATCGCCGAGCGCGAGCTGGGCCGCCGCGCCGAGGCCCGGGCGGTCTGGCGTGACTCCTGGGCCGCGGTCGACCACGCTGCCCGGGCCCTGCACGCCTGACCGGGCGTCCGCCGAAAGGTCTTGAATGAGTCATTCAGGACCTCCGAAGACCTGAATGAGTCATTCAAGACGTTTGCGAGCCGGCGCCGGGCATTTCGGCCGCCGCCGGACCGGCCGGACCGTAAGCTCGGCTGATGGAGACGGCGCTGACCCTGGCCATCGGCGGAGTGGTCCTGCTCGTCCTGATCATCCTCACGGTCGGCGTCCTGGCCGGCCGCCGGGTGCGGCGTGGGCGGAAGCTCGGCCGCTACCCCTACCGCGCCAAGCCGAACGGCACCTACGACAACTCCACGCACAGCGGGATGTCGTGATCAGGCCACCGACCACACGTACCCGTCCGGCCGGATGAGCACCTGCCGGCCACCCTCGGCGTCGTACGCCGCGTACGCGTGGCCGCCGTCGTCGACCAGGGCGCCCGGCGTCAAGGCACTCCCCGCCGGCAGGATGCGGTAGCCGTCCGACGTGCCGTCGCCGAAGGTCAGCGATGTCGCGTGCGGGCCGGCGAACAGCTCGAACAGCCGCACCCGCTTGCCGTTCGCGTCGAGCAGCGGCGCGTCCGGCGCCCGGTCGCCCGGCTGCAGCGCGCCCGTGCCGGCCGGGGACAGCGGGCCGCCGCGGTAGCTGATGTCCAGCTGGTGGAAGTCCTCGCCGCGCTTGTGCGCGTCCTCGTCACCGTCGACGTACTTCTGCAGCAGCTCCGTCGAGATGCCGAGCACGCGCGCCGCGTTCGTCCGGCGCTCGGGCTCGTAGCTGTCGAGCAGCTCGGGTGAGCCGTCCGCGAGCTTCCAGCCCAGGTTGTAGCCGTCCTGGACGCCGGTGTTCAGGCCCTGGCCACCGGTCGGCGGGTGGACGTGCGCCGCGTCGCCGGCCAGGAACACCCGGCCGTCGCGGAAGCGCGCCGCCAGGCGGACGTTCGGCCGCCACACCGTCGACCACGCCAGGTCGGACAGCTTGACGGTGCCGCCGCTGAGCACGTCGAGCCGGGCCTGGACCGCGGGCAGGGCCGTCTCGACGTCCAGCTCGCCGTCGCCGAGCGGCGCGCCGAACTGGAACCACGGGGTGCCCGGCAGCGGGCTGAACATCATGCCGTTCATCGGGTCTTCCGGCGCCGCGAACCAGTGGCCGTACGCGCGGTCCAGCCCCTCGGCGTGGACGTCGCCGAGCAGCATCCGGATCGACTCGTCGGTGGTGCCCTCGAACGCGATCCCCAGCGTCTTGCGGACGACGCTCTTGCCGCCGTCGGCGCCGACCAGGTACTCGGCGCGGACCGTCTCGCCCGTGCTCAGCGTGGCCGTGACGCCGTCGGCGTCCTGCTCGAAGCCGGTCAGCGCGGTGTTCAGCTCGACGCGCACGCCGAACTCGGCCAGCCGGTCGCGCAGGATGCCTTCGGTCTGCGACTGGCCGAGGAAGCAGCCGGTCGTGTACGGCTTGTCCGGCGTCGGCTCGACCGGGTCGAACATCATCCGCTCGCCGACGACCTCGCCGCCGAGGTGGATCTTCATCGGCACCGGCGCGGCCCCCGCGGCCAGCACCGCGTCGAGCACCCCGAGGTCCTCGAAGACCTCCAGCGTGCGCGGCTGGAGACCGTCGCCGCGCGAGCCGACGAAGTACGTCTCGGCCTTGTCGATGATCCGCACGGCGACGTCGCGCCGGGCCAGCTCGATGGCCAGCGTCAGCCCGGTCGGCCCCGCCCCCGCGATCAGCACCCGAGTGTTCATCTCGTCCTCCCAGTGAATTAAAATTCAGTGAATCTGGATTCAGAATGACACTGCTAGCGTCCGGCGTCAAGGAGGTGGCGGTGAACCGCAAGGAGAAGGCCGCGGAGACCGAGGCCGCGCTGAAGGCGGCGGCCGGGCGCGTGTTCGCGCGCAAGGGCTACCTGAACACGAAGATCACGGACATCACCGCCGAGGCCGGCCGGGCCGCGGGGTCGTTCTACAACCACTTCCCGGGCAAGGAGGAGCTGCTCGAAGCGCTCTTGGCCGACATCGCGACGTCAGGCGACGAAAGCGCGCTGAGCGAGGGGCACCTGTCGGACTTCAGCGACCCGGCGGCGGTGCGCTGGCACGTGGCCCAGTACTGGGACTTCTACAAGGAGCACGCGTCGACGATGCAGGCGCTGCGCCAGGCGGCGATGGTGAACGACGCGTTCGCCCGGACGATGGCGAGCTTCGGCGCGACCCAGGCGGCGGACCTCAACGGCCACCTGGCCCAGGTGACGGCCGCCGGGATGCGGCTGCCGGCGAGCACGGAGCTGACGATCGCGATGATGTACCAGCTGGTCGACAGCTTCGCGCAGATGTGGCTGCTCGACCCGGCCCCGGCCGGGTGGACGCCACCGACCGACGAAGAGGCGATCGAAGCGCTCACCCGGTTCGTCTACCGCGGGTTCACGGGCCGGGACTACTGAGTCAGGCGCTCGACGGCGGCGTCGACGCGCTCGTCCGTCGCGGTCAGGGCGACGCGGACGTGGTTGCCACCCGTGGGGCCGTAGAACGTGCCCGGGGCGACCAGGATCCCGCGGTCGGCCAGCCACTCGACGGTCGCCGAAGCGGGCTCGTCGCGGGTGGCCCACAGGTACAGCCCGGCCTCGGAGTGGTCGACCCGGAAACCGTTGTCCTGTAACGCCTTCCGCAGCGACAACCGACGCCGCGCGTAGCGCTCACGCTGGGCGGAGAGGGCCTCGTCGTCGGTCAGGGCGGCGACCATCGCCTCCTGGACCGGGCGCGGCACGATCATGCCCGCGTGCTTGCGGATCTCCAGCAGCTGGGCGATCAGCTTGGGGTCACCGGTCAGGAACCCGGCGCGGTAGCTGGCCAGGTTCGCCGACTTGGACAGCGAGTGCACCGCGATCAAGCCGTCCATCCGGCCGTCGCAGACGTCCGGGTGCAGTACCGACAGCGGGTCGGACTCCCAGCCCAGCGCCAGGTAGCACTCGTCGGAGACCACCACGACGTCGCGCTCGCGGGCCCACTCGACGACCTTGCGCAGGTGCTCGACGGGGAGCACCTTGCCGGTCGGGTTGGACGGCGAGTTGATCCAGATCATCGCCGGGCGCTGCGGGCCGAGCGCGAAGGTGCTGTCGGCACGCAGGATCGACGCGCCCGCCAGCAGCGCCCCGACCTCGTACGTCGGGTAGGCCAGCTCCGGGATGACCACGACATCGCCGGGACCGAAGCCGAGCAGCCGCGGCAGCCAGGCCACGGCCTCCTTCGACCCGATCGTCGGGAGCACCGCGTCCGGCTCGATGCCGGTGACGCCGTGCCGGCGGCCGAGGGCGGCGATGGCCGCCGCGCGCAGGGCCGGGATGCCGTGGGTCGTCGGGTAGCCCGGGATCTCCGACACCGACGCGAGCGCGTCGCGGATGCCGGCCGGGACCGGGTCGACCGGCGTGCCGATGGAGAGGTCGACCACCCCGCCGGGATGCGCCTGCGCCTTGGCCTTGACCTCGGCCAGCGAATCCCAGGGGAAGTCGGGCAGCGCGACCCGGCTCATTCGCCCTGCGGGGGCAGCGCCTTGATGAACGCCGGGTCGTGCGCGGTCTTGCCCACCTTGGAGGCGCCGCCGGGCGAGCCCAGCTCGTCGAAGAAGTCGACGTTGGCCTTGGTGTAGTCCGACCAGTTGTCCGGGACGTCGTCCTCGTAGTAGATCGCCTCGACCGGGCAGACCGGCTCGCAGGCGCCGCAGTCGACGCACTCGTCCGGGTGGATGTACAGCATCCGTTCGCCCTCGTAGATGCAGTCCACGGGGCACTCGTCGATACACGCCTTGTCGAGCACGTCGACGCAGGGCTCGGCGATCACGTAGGTCACTGCGCACTCCTGCTTTTCTCTGCAAACAGCCAGTCGTGGCCGACACTACGCGGTTCGGCCACCCGTTCGGTTGGTGAGGCAAGCCTTAGCCATACCCCGGGTATGGGGCGTGCTCACCTCTCCCGGCGCCGCGGTGGGGTGGCCCGCGCGTCGCCGGTGATGACGAAGCGCGGCTTGGGCGCCTCGTCCGCCTCGCTTTCGGCCTTCCTCTCCCCCACGGCGCGGTTGAACCCCTCGGAGATCTCGTCGACGAGCTTCTCGTTGTGCCGCTCGTCCTTGCGCTGGATGCCCACGGCCACCTCCTCGGAAAATCCGCTCCGCGCCTTTCACGGCCTTGGGGACAATCTAGCCGTGAACACACCCGAGACGCTCGAAATCGCCTGCAGCAGAGCATGGCCGCCGCTGGTCGAAGAACCCTTGGGAAACTGGCGGCTGCGCTGGGCGGACGGGTTCACCGGCCGCGCGAACAGCGCGCTCGCCGTCGGCGACCCCGGCCGGCCCGTCCCGGACGCCCTTCGCGCGGTGTGTGACTTCGCCCACGATCGGGGGATCCAGCCGATGGTGCAGGTGATCCGCGACAGCCCGAACGAGCTGGCCGTCGTCGCCGAGGGTTGGTTCCCGGCGACGCGGCACCACCGCGGCCACGAGGTCGTCGTGCTCACCAAGCCGAGCTTTCACGTGAAAGCTCGGCCCCCAGGTGGGAGCTTTCACGTGAAAGTGCACGACGAGCCGACGCCCGGGTGGTGGGAGCTCACGCTCGGGCCCGGCGAGGACACCCCCGCCGCGCGGACCGTCCTGACCGGCGGGAAGGTCGGTTACGGCGTCACGACGCTCGACGGCGTCACCGCCGCCGTCGTCCGCGGGGCCCTCGTCGACCGCTGGCTGCACGTCGGGCGCCTCGAGGTCGCCCCGGCTTTCCGCCGCCGCGGGCTCGCGTCGGCGCTGATGGGCGCCCTGCACGCGTGGGGCGCGGAACACGGAGCGGACCAGGCGGTGTTGCAGGTGGCGGAGGGAAACTCGGGCGCGCTCGCGCTCTACGCGGGGCTCGGCTACGCCCCGCACCACAGATACCGGTACTGGGTGCCCGCACCCGGCTCGTGCGAGGATTCGACGTCGTGAAGATCGTGGTAGTGGTCGGCGGAGTGGGCGGGGCCCGCTTCCTGCTGGGTTTGAAGTCGGCGCTGGGCATGACGCCCGAAGGCGCGAGCGAGTCCGAGCACGAGGTGACGGCGCTGGTCAACACCGGCGACGACGTCTGGATGCACGGGCTGCGGATCTGTCCCGACCTGGACACCTGCATGTACACGCTGGGTGGCGGGATCGACCAGGACCGCGGCTGGGGGCACTCGGGCGAGACCTGGGTCGTCAAGGAGGAACTGGCCGCCTACGGCGCCGAGCCGAGCTGGTTCGGCCTCGGCGACAAGGACATCGCCACCCACCTGATCCGGTCGCGGATGCTGCGCGCGGGCTACCCGCTCTCGGCCGTGACCGAGGCGCTGTGCGACCGCTGGCAGCCTGGCGTCCGGCTGCTGCCGATGTCGGACGACCGCGTCGAGACGCACGTCGTCATCGACGACCCGGAGCAGGACGGGCAGCAGAAGGCCGTCCACTTCCAGGAGTGGTGGGTGCGCTACCGCGCCGAGCCGAAGGCGCACTCGATCGTCGCGGTCGGCAACGACGAGGCAAAGCCCGCGCCGGGGGTCCTGGAGGCGATCAAGGACGCCGACGCCGTGCTGTTCGCGCCGTCGAACCCGGTGGTCTCGGTGGGCACCGTGCTGGGCGTGCCGGGGGTCCGGGACGCGCTGCGCAAGACGTCCGCCGGCGTCGTCGGGGTCTCACCGATCATCGGCGGCAAGGCGCTGCGCGGCATGGCCGACGCGTGCCTGACCGCGATCGGCGTCGAGACGTCGGCGGAGGCGGTGGGCCGGCACTACGGCTCGCGCAAGGCCGACGGCGTCCTCGACGGCTGGCTGATCGCGGAAGGCGAGACGGCGGACGTGCCGGGCGTGACCGTGCGCGACGTCCCGCTGCTGATGTCCGATGTGGACGCGACCGCGGCGATGGCCCACGCCGCCCTGGAACTCGCCGGAGCCCCTGTTGAATGACCACGCTTCCGCCAAGCTGGAGATCCTGCCCGTCACCGGGCTGCCGGAATTCCGCCCCGGCGACGACCTGACCGGCGCGATCGTCAAGGCCGTGCCGTGGCTGCGCTCGGGTGACGTGCTGGTCGTGACCAGCAAGATCGTCTCGAAGGCCGAAGGCAGGCTCGTCAAGGTGCCCGCCGACCCCGAGGTCCGCGACGCCGAGCGCCGGAAGCTCGTCGAGCGCGAGGCCATCCGGGTGGTCGCGCGGATCGCGCGCACGGTGATCACCCAGAACCACCTGGGGATCGTGCAGGCGGCGTCCGGCATCGACGCGTCGAACGTCGAGGGCGACGAGGTCGCGCTGCTGCCGGCCGACCCGGACGCGTCGGCCCTGGCCCTGCGCAACGGTCTGCGCGAGCGGCTCGGCGTCGAGGTCGCGGTGGTCGTCACGGACACGATGGGCCGCGCGTGGCGGGTCGGCCAGACCGACGCCGCGATCGGCTCGTCCGGGCTGCGCGTGCTGCACGCCTACCGCGGCGAGGTCGACGGGCAGGGCAACGAGCTGGCCGTCACCGAGGTCGCGATCGCCGACGAGCTCGCCGCGGCCGCCGACCTGGTCAAGGGCAAGCTCGGCGGGACGCCGGTCGCCGTCGTCCGCGGTCTGGACATCTTCGACGACGGCTCGACGGCGCGGAACCTGGTCCGCCCGCTCGAGGAGGACCTCTTCCGGCTGGGCACCAACGAGGCCATCGAACAGGGGCGGCGGGCCGCCGTCCCGGCCCGGCGGTCGGTGCGGCAGTTCTCGGACGAGCCGGTCGACCCCGCCGCGATGCGCCGCGCGGTGGCGTCCGCGCTGACCGCGCCCGCGCCGCACCACACGCACCCCGTGCGGTTCGTGTGGCTGCGCGACCCGGGCCTGCGGCACAAGCTGCTCGACGCGATGCGCGAGTCGTGGCGGGCCGACCTGTCCGAGGACGAGTTCGCCCAGGAGCAGATCGCGAAACGGCTCAGCCGCGGCGACATCCTTTACCGGGCCCCGGAAGTCGTCATCCCGTTCCTGGTGCCGGACGGCGCGCACACCTACCGCGACGACCGCCGCAACGACTGCGAGAAGACGATGTTCACCGTCGCCGGCGGCGCCGCGGTGCAGGGCCTGCTGGTCTCGCTGGCGGCCGAAGGGCTCGGTTCGTGCTGGATCGGGTCGACGATCTTCGCCGCGGACGTCGTCCGGGACGTCCTCGGGCTCGGCGAGCGCTGGCAGCCGCTCGGCTCGGTCGCGATCGGCGTCCCGCTCGACGATCCCGGCCCGCGCGGGCCGATCACCCCCGGGGAAGGACTGCTGGAACTATGAGCCTGCACGAAGACGCCGTCGCGACCCTGACTTCCTGGACCGCGCCCGACCGGGGCCAGGACGCCCTTCGCCATTCGTTCCTCGGGTACCTCGCGGCTCGGGAGGACAGCTGCCAACGGTCGTGCGCGGCGGGGCACCTCACGGCGTCGGCGATGGTCTTGGACCACACCGGGACGCGGGTGCTGCTCACCCTGCACCCGCGGGTCGGCCGGTGGCTGCAGCTCGGCGGGCACTGCGAACCTTCCGACGGCTCGCTGCTCGAGGCCGCGTTGCGGGAGGCCACCGAGGAGTCCGGCATCGACGGGCTGCGGATCGGCTCCGCGCCGGTGCACCTGGACGTCCACCCGGTCACCTGCTCCCTCGGCGTGCCGACGCGGCACTTCGACGTCCGGTACGCCGTGCACGCCCCGCCGGGCGCGGAACCCGTGCGCAGCGACGAGTCCGACGACCTGCGGTGGTGGCCCGTGGACGCGCTCCCGGAGGGGTCGGAAGATCTCGCCGATCTGGTGAAAGCGGCCGTTCCTGTCGGTGCCGGGCACTAGCCTGGGGCGCGGAGAGGGAGGACCACATGGCTACGCAGTTCCCCGAGCGGGTGCACTACCACTCCGGCGGTGGCGGCGGCGACGGTGTGTTCGGCTACATCGTCGTCGGCCTGCTGATCCTGGCGATCATCGTGTTCGTGATCGTGGTGGCGGTGCGGGTGTCGAAGATGCGCCGCGAAGAGGCGATGAAGAACAGC
This sequence comes from Amycolatopsis sp. NPDC051371, assembly GCF_040682155.1. NCBI lineage: Bacteria > Bacillati > Actinomycetota > Actinomycetes > Pseudonocardiales > Pseudonocardiaceae > Amycolatopsis > Amycolatopsis sp. NPDC051371. The sequence goes on along the minus strand of NZ_JBFBAG010000041.1, from coordinate 77,287 downwards.
GGGCAGTTCCCGCCCGCTGCGAACTTCCCGCCACAGCAAGGTTTTTCGCCGCCGCCGGGGTTCACGCAGCCGTATCCGCAGCAGCCGTACCCGCCACAGCAGGGTTTCGCGCCGCAGCAGCAGGGGTTCCCGCCTTCGCAGCCGATGCCGCAGCAGCAGCAGTACGCGCCGCAGGGGCCGTACGGGCAGCGGCCGCCGGGCCCGGGAGCGGGTCCGCAGAGCTGGTGATCATCCCCTTCGACAGCAGTTCGCCGGTCCCGCCGTTCGAGCAGGTCCGGTCCGGGCTCGCGACGCGGATCAACGACCGGAGCCTGCCGGTGGGCACGAAGCTGCCCACGGTCCGCCAGTTCGCCGCCGACCTGGGGATCGCTCCGAACACGGTGGCCCGCGCGTACCGCGAGCTGGAAGAGGCCGGGCTGATCGAGACGCGCGGCCGGGCGGGCAGCTTCGTCGCGGCTTCGGGCGACCAGAGCCGCCGCCGGGCCCAGCAGGCCGCGGCCGGCTACGCGGACCTCACCCGTAAGCTCGGCCTGGACGACGCCGAAGCGCTGGCGATCGTCCGTGCCGCGCTCGACGAAGGGAAAGGCTGATCGTGGGATGAGCGTGTTGATGCTCCTGATCATCCTGGTGCCGGTCGCGCTGCTCGTGGCGGTGGTGGTCGTCCTGGTCAAGGTGAACAACAAGCCGAAGCTGCCGCCGTACCCGCCGCAGCAGTTCCCCGGCTACCCGCAGCAGGGCTACCCGCCCCAGCAGCCCGGTTACCCGCCGGCGCAGCCGGGCTACCCGCCCCAGCAGGGTTATCCGCCGGCGCAGCCGGGCTACCCGCCCCAGCAGGGCTATCCGTCGGCGCAACCCGGCTACCCGCCCCAGCAGGGCTATCCGGGCCAGCAGCCGCCCTACCCGCCCCAGCAGTAGCCGAAGTTCGTGAAGGCCACCTCGAGGAACTTGAAGTTCCTCAAGGTGGCCTTCACGGCATTTCCAGGTCCTCACATCGCGCGGTAGTCGCGCAGCTCGATCCGCGGGCCGAAGCGCGGGCGCCGGTGCCCCGCCGCCTCCAGGTACCGCACCGCCCGCTGCCGCTGCGGGGCGTACGGCGCCAGGACCTCCGCCATCCCCGCGTCGTCGAGTTTCAAGCCCAGCACCGCGTTCCCGACCATCGACGGGATGTTGTAGTCGCCGAAGCTGACCGCGTCCGGGTCGCCCCACGCGCGCTGCGCGATCTCCGCCGCAGTCCACACCCCGATGCCCGGGACGTGCCGCAGCAGGTGCCGGCCCTCGATCCCGCGCAGCTCGACCGCCCGCTCCAGGTGACCGGCGACGCGCGCGGCGTTGAGCAATGCCGTGCGGCGCTTGATGTCGACGCCCGCGCGGTGCCAGTGCCAGTCCGGCAGCGACCGCAGCGCCACCGGCGTCGGCGGCACGCGCAGCCGTTCCGGCCCCGGCCCGGGCGCCGGCGCGCCGAAGCGGCGGCACAGCTCGGCCCACGACCGGATCGCCTCCTTGCCGGTCACCTTCTGCTCCAGCACCGCGAGCACCAGCCAGTCCCACACCACGCCGGTCGCGCCGAGCCGCAGCCCCGGGTTTTCGCGCCGGGCGCGCGCGACGACGTCGTGGTGCGCGACGAACTCGAAGTCGTCGTCGTTCGCGCCCAGCAGCGCCGGGACGCCGGTGAGCAGCCGGTCCGCGCCGTCGCCCCAGGCCGCTGCCTCGATGCGGCCGTCGGTCAGCTTGCGCAGGGCGAGCGTGCCCGGGCCGTCCGGCGTGTTCGACGCGAGCCAGGTGATGCCGCGCTCGTCGGTGAGGATGTTGAGCGACCCGCGCCCGCGCTTCAGCGGACCCAGGACGCCACCCAGGTCGACTTCGAACGCGGGACGCCAGAACATCGCTACGCGTCGCTCGAGAAACGGACGGAACCGTCGGGCAGCACGACGTCCGGCCAGATCCGGGCGCCGTCGAGCAGCTCACACCCGGCGCCGACGGACACGCCGTCGCCCAGCACGACTCCGCGCAGCACCGCGCCGGCGCCGACACGCGCGCCGTGTCCGAGCACCGAGCGCTCGACGATCGCGCCTTCGGACACCGCGGCACCGTCGAAGAGCACCGAGCCGTCGATCTTCGCGCCCGAGCCGACCACGGCGGCGACGCCGATCGTCGAACCACCGGACAGCTGGGCGTCTTCGGCGACGGAAGCGCCGTCGAGCACCAGGAAGTCGCCGGGCCGGCCGGGCAGCGCCGACGTCGGCGCCACGCCCCGCACCAGGTCGGCCGACCCGCGCACGAACGCCTCCGGCGTGCCGACGTCCAGCCAGTAGGACGCGTCGACGAAGCCCTGGATGTGCGCGCCCTGCTCCAGCAGCTGCGGGAACGTCTCGCGCTCGACCGAGACCCGGCGCCCGGTCGGGATCGACTCGATCACCGGGCGGCGGAAGACGTAGCAGCCGGCGTTGATCTGGTCGGTCGGCGGGTTCGGCGTCTTCTCGAGGAAGGCCTGGACGCGGCCGGTCTCGTCGGTCGGCACCGAGCCGAACCGGCTCGGGTCGGGCACGCGCTGCAGGTGCAGCGTGACGTCGGCCTCGGACTCGCGGTGCACGCGCAGCTGCTCGCCGAGGTCCGAGCCGGAGATGATGTCGCCGTTGAAGACGATCACGTGGTCGGCGCGCAGCTTGTCGTAGACGTTCCGGATGGCGCCCGCGGTGTCGAGCGGCTCCTCCTCGACGACGTACTCGAGGTCCAGACCGATCGACTTGCCGTCGCCGAAGTACTCCTCGAACACCTCCGCCCGGTAGCTCGTGCCCAGCACGACGTGCCGGATCCCGGCTTCGCGGATGCGCGAGAACAGGTGGCTCAGGTACGGCGTCCCGGCTGTCGGGAGCATCGGCTTCGGCGCCGAAAGGGTCAGTGGCCGCAGCCGCGTGCCCTTGCCCCCGACCAGCACGACGGCGTCGATCTCGACCTCGGACGTCACGGAAATCTCCTCTTGTATCACGCACCGCTGAGCGACAAGCCGCGGGAAACCCTGACGGAGGTCGCCCCGAGGGCCTACCCTAGACACGAAACAGGCGGGCCTTTCCCCAGAGGGCCCCGGGTCAGTCGGGAGGCCGAGGGGATGGACCCCCGCGATCGGGCGGACGCCCTGCTCGCACGAGCCCAGGCGCGCGGTGTGTTCGTGGTGACGCCGGACAGTGCCATTTCGCCGATGGACGCCTCGAACACGCAGCAGATACCGCGTGCCGCCATCGACGGCCTCGACCGGAGCCAGGACCCGGACACGACGACGCAGCTGCCGGCGTCGTTGATCGAGGAGAACGACCACCCGCTCGCGGGTGCGTCGCCCACGCGGCGGCTGGAGGCTTCCGGTGGCTCGAGTGCGCGTCGTCCGCAGGCGACCACGCCGCTGAGCACGCCGTCGCCGACGACACCGATGAAGACCCCGGTGACGACGCCGCTGGCCCGCCGGCCCCAGGCCGAGCCGATCACGAGCCCGCTGAAGGAGCCCGACCCGGAGGACACCGGCCTGGTGCCGACGGTGACGCAGAACAACGGCAGGTCCGACCTTTCGCGCCGGCTCGACGGGATCTAGCGGGTCTCGAGCTTCAGCCGGAGCGCCAGGCCGAGCTTGGTCGCGGCCAGCACGGGCTTCCAGACGAGGCCGGGGTGGCGGTCGGCGAGGTACCGGTAGGCGCTGTCGTGGTGAGCCTTGAGCATCTTCTTCGACGCCTGCGACGTCGAGTGCCCTCCGAGGTGCATGACCCCGGCGGACGGCACGTAGACGTTGAGCCAGCCGGCCGTGCCGAGCCGGTCCCCGAGGTCGACGTCTTCGAAGTACATGAAGTACCGCGAATCGAACCCTCCGACCGACTCGAAGGCTTCGCGGCGCAGCAGCAGGCAAGAGCCGGACAGCCACTCCGCCCCGCGCTCGACCGGCGTCCCGGTCTCCTGCCGGTACTGCCTGGTCCACGGGTTGCCGGGCCAGACCTTGCCGAACGCGGCGTGCCCGATCCCGCGACCGAACGACGGCAGCAGCCTCGCCGAGGGGTAGACGGTGCCGTCGAGTTCGTGGATCAGCGGCCCGAACGCCCCGCCACGCGGCCACCGCTTCGCGGCTTCGAGCAGCGTGTCGATGGACCCGGGCTCCCATTCGAGGTCCGGGTTGGCGATGACGATCCACCCGTACCGATCGTCGAGCTCGGCGACCCCGCGGTTGCAACCGGTCCCGTACCCGACGTTCTCGCCGATGCTGAGCAGGTGCACGTTCTCGCGCTTCGCGGCCTTCTCGGGAGCACCGTCGGTGGAGACGGTGTCGGCGACGACGACCTGCACGGTGCGGTCGGTGGCCTTCTCGAGGGTGTCGAGGAACCGCTCGAGGGTGTCGCCGGAGAAGTAGGTGACGGTCACGACGCCGAGTTCGTCGCCGTAGCGGGAGTGCTCAGTCATCGGCTCATTGTCCCTTCGTCACGCAGCGCTCTCCCGGCGCCCCGGCTCAGGAGCACACTCGAAGAAGTCAGCGGGTGCGGAGGTGGCGGGACCAGGCCCGCGCGTACGCCTCGCGATGCCGCTCAGCCGTCGTAGCCCACGAGAACTCCTTCGCGCGCTGCTGAGCCGCCGTCGCCAGCTCCGCGCGACGTCCCGGGTCCGCGAGCAGCTCCGTGATCGCCGCGGCCACGTCGCCCGCGCCGACGCCGCAGTACGCCACCGCGTCGCCACCCACCTCGGGCAGCGACAGCCGCCGGGTCGTCAAGACGCAGGCTCCGCACGCCATCGCCTCCAGCACCGGGAGCCCGAAACCCTCGCCCAGCGACGGATACGCCACCAGCGAAGCCCCGCCGAGGAAGCCGGCCAGGGTGCCGAAGGGCAGATATCCTGCCCGGATCACCCGAAGCCGATGGGGGACGGCGTCCAACGCCCGCTCCACCTGGGTGTCCCACCCGGGCTGGCCCGCCAGCACCAACGCCGGCGCGTCACGCTGCCCGGCCACCGCGCGGGCGAACCCGCGGATCAGCGCCGGCACGTTCTTGCGCGGCTCCAACGCCCCCAGAAAAGCGACATACGGCGTTCGCCCGAGCCCTACCGCCGAACGGGCGGCCGCGACCTCCGACGGTGACGGCGGGTGAAAGCGTTCGGTGTCGACGCCGTGGTGAATGACTTCCAACGAAGCGTGCCGCACGGGGCCGACGCGGGCCAGCTCCGCGGCCGTCGCCGCCGAGGGGACCACGCACAGCGTCGCGCGCCGGAGCGCCGTCGCCGTCCACGCGCGGAAGAAACGGGCCTTCACCGACGAGTGCAGCACGGCGTCGGTGAAGAACGTCGCGTCGTGGAGCGTGACGACCGATGCCGCCGACGTGGCCAGCGGCATCGTGTAGTGCGGCGAGTGGACGACGTCCGCGCCGAGGCGGCGCACCAACCGGGGCAAGGTCGCTTGTTCCCAGGTCAGCCGCGCGGTGCGGGTGGTCGTCGACGGTGAAGCGGGCACGATCCGCGAGCGCGGCGCCAGCCGATCGTAAAGCTGCAGGTCCCGGGGCTGGCAGACGACGGTGATCCGCGCACCGTCCGCGTCGAGGGCGGCGACGAGGGAATCCACGTACCGGCCGACCCCGCCGCGGTCCGCGGGAACCGCGGTCGCGTCGATCAGGACCCGGGGATCATCGCTCACCCCTGCAGGGTACGGCGGCAACCCTGCGTCATGGTGGGGAACTGGCAAACCGGTCAGCCGTGCGCGCGCAGATGAAGAGCCCAGACGGCTTCCGCCGCGCGACGCCAGGTGAACCCGCGAGCCCGCTCCCTCCCCGATCGAGTGAGCTCAGCCGCCACGGAGGGTGACCTCAGCACTTCCCGCAACGCGGACGCCAACGCCGCCGAGTCGCCGCGCGGCACCATGATCCCCGCGCCGCCCGCCACCTCGGCCAACGCCGGAGCGTCCGTGTGGACCACCGGGATCCCGGCCGCCATCGCCTCCAGGAGGCCCAGCCCGAACCCCTCGGCGAGGCTCGGCACGGCCAGCACGCTCGCCCGCCGCAACGCCGTCGCCAGCTCGGCGTCCGACACCTTCCCCAGCACCCGCAACCGGTCCGCGGGGAGGCCCCGGTCCCGGGCCAGCGCGACCGGGTCGATGCCGCCCCAGCCCGTCTGCCCGGCGAGCACCAGCACCGTGCCGTCCAGGGCCGCGACCGCGTCGACCAGCACGTCGATGCCCTTGCGCGGCTCGATCGTGCCGACGGCCAGCACGTACTCCGGCGGCAGGTCGAGCGGCGCGTCCCCGGTAGGGACCCGCACGCCATGCGGGACCACGCGCACCGGGACGTCGACGTCGATCAGCACCGCGAGCTCGTCGGCGACCGCCCGCGTCGGCACGACCAGCCCGGACGCCCGCCGCGCGGCCCGCGCGATCATCGACCGGTGCCAGCTGACCCCGCGCGCGGTGAGCGTCTCGGGGTGGGTCCACGGCACGGTGTCGTGCACGGTCACGCTCAACGTCCGCCCGGCCGGCGCGCGCGGCGGCGCGAACGGCGTCGGCGCGTGCACCGCGTTCCCGCCCGGCCACCAGGGAATCCCCAGCTGCCAGGCGCCCACCAGCGCCCGCGGCGGGATCCGCAGCACCCGCGGGCCGTCGACGCCGTCCAGCCGGGCCGCGCCGACATCGGCGTGCCGCGCGACCACGCTGGACACCGTCCACCCCGCCGGCGCGGTCTTCGCGAGCGCGGGCAACAGCTCGGCCGTGTAGCGCCCGGTGCCACCAGGCACGGGCGCGAGGAGCTGCTCGGCGAGCACGACCAGTTCGGGCACGCGGCTATTGTGCGGGACGTGACCGCGAATCCCGCCACCACGGTGGTCGTCGTGACCTGGCGGGGTGCCGGGCACGTGACCGCGTGCCTCGACGCGCTCGCCGCGCAGACGCGTCCACATCGGACGCTCGTGGTGGACAACGCCTCCGACGACGGCACCGCCGCCCTGCTCGCGGCCCATCCTTCGCGTCCGCAAGTAGTTCGCCTTCCCCGCAACGCGGGCTACGCGGGCGCGCTCGACGTCGCCGCGAAGCGCATCGACACCCCGCTGATGGCCTGGCTGAACGACGACGCCGAACCCGAGCCGGACTGGCTGGCGACGCTGGAGGACACGCTCGAAAAAGCGCCGCTGGCCGGCGCGGCGACGTCGCGGCTCGTGCGGCCCGACGGCACCACGCAGTCCGCCGGGGTCCGGCTGACCGCCGACGGCCACGGCGCCGACCTCACCGAGCCCACCGGCGAGGTGTTCGCCTTCTGCGGCGGCGCGGCGCTGCTGCGCACCGAGGCGCTGACGAGCGTGCACGGCGTCCCGGCCGGGTTCTTCTGCTACTACGAAGACACCGACACGGCGTGGCGGCTGCGGCTGGCCGGGTGGGACGTCGTCGCGGCGCCGGACGCCCGCGTGCGGCACGCCCACGGCGTCAGCACCGAGCTGGGTTCGGCGCTGTTCCACCGCTGGAACGAGCGCAACCGGCTGCTCATGCTGCTGCGCTGCGCCCCCCGCGGGGTCGCGGTGAACCAGCTGGCCAGGTTCGCCGTGTTGACAGCGGTGCTGCCGCTGCGGCCGGGCCGTCCGGCCGCCCCGAACTTCCGGTTCGGCCTGCGCTGCCGGGTCTTGGCCGAGGTCGCGGCCAGGCTGCCCGCGACGCTGGCGGCCCGCCGCGGGATCGGCCGTCGCGCGGCGCTCGGCCGAGGCGCGGTCTGGGAGGCTTGGGCAGGCCTTTAAGCTGGCGCTCAATCGACGAAGGAGCAGGCTTTGGCGCAGGGGGAACCGCAACCGCTCGTCTCGGTGATCGTGGTCAACTACCACGGCGCCGACGACACGATCACCTGCCTGCGCGCGCTCGCCGAGCACGACTACCCCGAGCTCGAGCTGATCTGCGTCGACAACTCCGCCGGCGGTGACGAAGCCGCGCGCATCCGCGAGGCCGTCCCTCGAGCCCACGTCGTCGAAGCCGGCCGCAACACCGGGTTCGCGGGCGGCTGCAACCTCGGCGCGAAGCACGCGAAGGGCACTGTCCTCGGTTTCCTCAACAACGACGCCCGCCCGGCGCCCGGCTGGGTCTCCGCCGCGGTCGCCGAGCTGCGCGCGCAACCCCGCGTCGCCGCCGTCGCCAGCAAGGTCCTCGACTGGGACGGCACCGGCACCGACTTCGTCGACGGCGGCCTGACCTGGTTCGGCATGGGCTACAAGCGTCACGCCGGCTCGCCGCTGGCCGACGTCCCGGCCGCCGAGCACGAGGTCGCGAAGGACGTCCTGTTCGGCACCGGCTCCGCGATGTTCGTCCGGGCCGGCGTGTTCGCCGAGCTCGGCGGCTTCGACGAGCGGTTCTTCATGTTCTACGAGGACGTCGACCTCGGCTGGCGGCTCAACCTGCGCGGCTGGCGCGTCCGGTACGTCCCGGAGTCGCTGACCTTCCACCGCCACCACGGCACCATGTCGGCGGTCGACGCGCCGGAGACCGGCCGCGAGACCTTCCTCCTGGAGCGCAACGCCCTCGCCGCGCTCTACAAGAACCTCTCCGACGAGACCCTGGTCAAGGCGCTGCCCGCGGCACTCGCGCTCGCCGTGCGCCGGGCCACCGCCCGCGGCGCGCTGGACGCGACCCAGCTCGACCTCGAGCGGGGTGTCGGCCCGATCGAGTCCGGCGACGTCGCGATCCCCCGCACCACGCTCGCCGGGATCCTGGCGATCGACCAGTTCGTCGAGCAGCTGCCGTCGCTGGCGGAGTCCCGCGCGGTCGAGCAGGCCGCCCGCGTCCGCACCGACACCGACCTGCTTCCGTTGCTGCGCAAGGCGTTGGAGCCCGCGTACCCGCTGCCGCGCTACCTCGCCGCGCACGACATCCTCGTCGAGGCGTTCGGCATCGAGAAGGCCTTCGGGCAGCGCCGCAAGATCCTCGTGCTCACCGGTGACGCCCTCACCGAGCGGATGGCCGGCCCGGCGATCCGCGCCTGGAACATCGCGCTGGCCCTCGCGGCCGAGCACGACGTCCACCTGATCACCACCAACCCGCTCGCCACGCCGCCGCCCGCGCCGTTCCGCGTCAGCGCCGGCAAGCACCGCGAGCTCGAGGCGCCGATCGCCTGGGCCGACGTCGTCGTCCTGCAGGGGCACGTGCTCGAACTCGCGCCGTCGCTGAAGAAGGAGCACAGCGGCAAGATCGTCGTCGCCGACCTCTACGACCCGATGCACCTCGAACTGCTGGAGCAGGGCAAGGGCATCGCCGACGACCAGCGCGCGGCCGACCTCGCCGGCGTCACCCGGGTCCTGGACGCCCAGATCGAACGCGGCGACTTCTTCCTCTGCGCGTCCGAGCGCCAGCGGCACCTGTGGCTCGGCCACCTGGCCGCGCTGGGCCGGCTTTCGCCGCGGCTCTACGACGCCGACCCGACGACGCAGTCGCTGCTCGCGGTCGTCCCCTTCGGACTGTCGCCGCAGGCGCCGGTCCGCACCGGGCCGGGACTGCGCTCGACGCTCGGCCTCGGCGGCACCGACCACGTCGTGCTCTGGGCTGGTGGGGTCTACAGCTGGTTCGACCCGCTGACGCTGGTCCGCGCGATCGACACGCTCCGGCGTCGCCGCGGCGATGTCCGGCTGGTGTTCCTCGGCATGAAGCACCCGAACCCCGAGGTCGCCGAGATGGACATCGGCACGCGGACGATCCGGCTGGCCGACTCGCTCGGGCTGACGGACAAGCACGTCTACTTCAACGAGCAGTGGGTGCCCTACCACGAGCGCCAGAACTGGCTGCTCGACGCGAACTGCGGCGTCACGACCCACTATGAGCACGTCGAGACGACGTTCGCATTCCGCACCCGGGTGCTCGACTACCTGTGGGCCGGCCTGCCGATCGTCACCACCGACGGCGACTCGTTCGCCGACCTGGTGCGGGCGGAACGGCTGGGCGTCGTCGTCCCGGCCGAGGACGCCGACGCGCTGGCCGCGGCGCTCGAAAAGTGTTTGTACGACGAGGAGTTCGCCGCGGGCTGCGTCGAGCGGATCGCCGTCGTCGCGCAGCGCTACACCTGGCCGGAGGCGCTGAAGCCGCTGGTGGAGTTCTGCCGCGACCCGCGCCCGGCGGCCGACCGGCTGCCCGGGTCCGCGGACCTGGTGACGACGCCGGCGGTGCGCGGCCGGGCGATGGTGCGCCGCGACGTCGACCTGGTCCGGGAGTACCTCGCCGCCGGGGGCGCGGCCGAGCTGGCGCGGCGCGTCGGCGGCCGGGCGCTGAAGGTCGCGAAGCAACGGCTCCGTCGTGGCTAGGTCCCTCAGCGTCCTCCTCGACGGCACCCCGCTGCTCGGCAAGCGCACCGGGATCGGCCGGTACACCTCCGCGCTGATCGAAGAGCTGGTGTCGATCCCCGAAGTGGACACGCGCGCGGTGGCGTTCACGCTGCGCGGCTGGCGGCGGCTGCGGCACGTGCTCCCGTACGGCGCGCGGGCCCGCGGGATACCGGTGGCGGCGCGGCTGCTGCGAGCGGCGTGGACGCGGTCGGACTTCCCGCCGGTGGAGGCGTTCGCCGGACCGACGGACGTCGTGCACGGCACGAACTTCGTGCTGCCGGGCCGGTTGCGCGCGGCGGGCGTGGTGACGATCCACGACCTGGCCTTCTTCGACAACCCCGCGGAGCTGGCCCCCAGCGACCGCGGCCTGCCGGAGCTGGTCCGCCGCGGCGCCCGCCGGGCGAACGTGATCTGCACGCCGACGGCGGCGGTGGCCGACGCGGTGGCGGAGCGCCTGGACGTCTCCCGCGACAAGATCGTGGTGACGCCGCTGGGCGTCAACCCGGCGTGGTTCACCGCGCGGCCGCCCGACGACGAGCGGCGCGCGCGGCTCGGATTGCCCGCGCGGTACCTACTGTTCGCCGGAGCCGCGGGCCCGCGCAAGGGCCTGGACTGGCTGACCCGGGCCCACGACGCGGCGCCGGACCTGCCGGACCTGGTGTTCGCCGGCCCGGGCCCGTTCCCCCGCGGTCCCCGGACCTCGCAGACCGGCTATCTGTCCGATGTGGACCTGCGCACGGTGGTGGCCGGGGCGTCGGCGCTGGTGCTGCCGTCGCGGGACGAGGGTTTCGGCCTGCCGGTGCTGGAGGCGATGGCGTCGGACGTCCCGGTGGTGTGCACGGACATCCCGGCCCTGCGCGAGGTGGCGGGCGACTGCGCGAGCCTGGTCCCGTTCGGCGACGTGGACGGCTTGGCGGAGGCGCTGCGGACGGCGGTGACCGACCCGCACGCGGTGGCGACGTCGGCCTCCCGGCGAGCCCACGCGGCGAACTTCACGTGGCGGACGTGCGCCGAGCTGACGGTCGGCGCGTACCGGCTGGCCTCAGGCCGGCACTGACCTGGCCGCGAAGTAGGCGTCCAGCGCCTCTTCCCACGGCCGCATCGGCGTCAGCCACGCTTCCTTCCACGAGGCCGGCGACAGCACCGAGTACGCCGGCCGCGTCGCCGCCTGCGGGTACTCCGCCGTCGTGCACGGACGGACTCGCGCCGGGTCCGCGCCCAAGCGCGCGAAGATCGCTTGGGCGAACCCGCACCAGCTCACCGAACCCGCGTTCGTGCAGTGCAGGATCCGCCGCTCCGGCCCGTCACCGGCCGCGACCCGCGACGCCAGCTCGAGAAGCCCCGAAGCCAGGTCGGACGTCCAAGTAGGACCACCCACCTGGTCGTCTACAACGGACAGTTCAGGCCGCGAAGACTCCAAGCGCGCCATGGTCTTCACGAAGTTCGACCCGGTGAGCCCGTACAGCCACCCGGTCCGCACCACCCAGGACGACGCCCCCGACCCGAGCACCGCGTCCTCGCCGGCCGCCTTGGTGCGGCCGTACGCCGAACGCGGCCCCAGCTCGTCCGAAGGCTCGTACGGCGCGGAGGCATCGCCCGAAAAGACGTAGTCCGTCGACACGTGGATCAGCGGTACCCGCCGGGATGCGCAAGCCGCCGCCAGGACCCGGGGCCCGTCGGCGTTGACCGCGAACGCGCGGTCCTCGTCCTTCTCCGCCGCGTCGACCGCCGTGTACGCCGCCGCGTTGATCACGACCGGTGCCGAGCCCGTTTCGCGCGCCCGGTCGGCCAGCGCGCCGACCGCCGCCAGCACCTGACCGGTCGCCGTCACGTCCAGCTCGGCCGACCCCGGGGCGACGACGTCGACGTCGGGAGAAGCCAGCGCGGCCAGGTCGCGGCCGAGCTGTCCGGAACCGCCGGGCACGAGCACCGTCAGCCGCACAGGCACATCCTCATTTCTTGAGCGCGGCCCGCTCCGCCAGGGGCTCCCACCACGCGCGATTGTCCGTGTACCAGGCCACTGTCGCGGCCAGACCGTCCTCGAAGGACACGCGCGGAGCGTACCCCAGCTCCGAACCGATCTTGGTGATGTCCACCGAGTACCGGCGGTCGTGACCCTTGCGGTCCTCGACCGGTTCGACGCTGTCCCAGCCCGCGCCGACCGCGGCCAGGAGCTTCTCCGTGAGCGAGCGGTTCGTCAGCTCGGTGCCGCCGCCGATGTTGTAGATCTCGCCGGGGCGGCCGCCGTCGGCGACCAGCTGGATGCCGTGGCAGTGGTCGTCCACGTGCAGCCAGTCACGGACGTTGAGGCCGTCGCCGTAGAGCGGCACCTTCCGGCCGTCGAGGAGGTTCGTGACGAACAGCGGGATGACCTTCTCGGGGAACTGGTACGGACCGTAGTTGTTGGAACACCGCGTGACGCACACCGGCAGCCCGTGGGTGCGGAAGAACGACCGCGCCACCAGGTCGGAGGACGCCTTCGACGCCGAATAGGGCGAGTTCGGCTCCAGCACCTGGTCTTCGGTCCAGGAGCCGGTCTCGATCGAGCCGTACACCTCGTCCGTGGACACGTGGACGAACTTGCCGACCCCCGCCTCCAGGGCCGCCTGCAGAAGGTTCTGCGTGCCGAGCACGTTCGTCAGGACGAAGTCGGCGGCACCGAGGATCGAACGGTCCACATGCGACTCCGCGGCGAAGTGCACGACCAGGTCCACGCCGCGCATGACCTCGGTGACCCGCGTGACGTCGCAGATGTCGCCGCGGACGAACTCGAGCCGCGGGTCGGCGGCGACCGGGGCCAGGTTGGCCTCGTTGCCGGCGTAGGTGAGTTTGTCCAGCACCACCACCTCGGCGTCACGCAGCGCCGGGTAAGCGCCGCTCAGCACCTGCCGGACGTAGTGCGACCCGATGAAGCCGGCACCACCGGTGACCAGGACCCGCATCTTCCCGCCTTTCCCTCGGCCCCCGACCGGGGCAATCGGCCCCCAGCCTACGGAGGTCAGACAACACCCTCAGTAGAGTCATGGTGGAGGCACAGGGGTGCCCTGGGGGAAGCACGGGGTTTCACAGGGGAGGAAGCGCGTGACCGAATGGCCTGCGCCGCCCATCCCGGCACGTCGTGACCACGGCGTCGCTGTCTTCGCACGCCGTGGCGGCAAGGTCGTGGTGTCGCTGCTGTCCGTCGCGATCCTGGCCCTGACCTGGTACGGCTGGCACTTCATCGGCGACCCGAACACCGGCCTGACCACCACGAACGTCTTCGCCGACACCGAGGCGCACGCCAAGCCGCTCGACGGCGCGATCGACATCCTCCTGGTCGGCCAGGACAGCCGCACCGACGCGCAGGGCAACCCGCTGCCCCGCGAGGTGCTGGACATGCTGCACGCCGGCGTCTCCGACGGCGAGCTGAACACCGACACGATGATCCTCGTGCACATCCCCCAGAACGGGAAGCACGCGATCGCGATCTCGTTCCCCCGCGACTCCTGGGTGGAGCTGGCCGGCGGCTACGGCAAGCACAAACTCAACAGCGCGTTCGTCTACGCGTACACGGACACTTACAAAACGTTGCAGCGCCAGGGCATGACCGACCTGAAGCAGGCCGACGCGGAAGCGAAGGTCGCCGGGCGGAAGAACCTGATCGCCACGATCGAGAAGTTCATCGGCAAGCCGGGCATGATCGACCGCTACGCCGAGGTCAACCTGGCGAGCTTCTACGAGATCACCAAGTCGATCGGCGGCGTCGAGGTCTGTCTCAACGGGCCGGTCAAGGAAGTGAAGTCCGGCGTGGACCTGCCGGGCGGCCGCCAGACGATCGAGGGCGTGCAGGCGCTGGCGTTCGTCCGCCAGCGCTACGGCCTGCCCAACTACGACCTCGACCGGATCGCGCGCCAGCAGGCGTTCCTCTCCGGGCTGGCCCGCAAGGTGATCTCGTCCGACGTGCTGACCAGCCCCGGGAAGATCGCCGACCTGGTGGCCGCGGTGAAGAAGTCCGTGGTGCTGTCGCAGGGCTGGGACCTGACCGAGTTCGCCGAGCAGATGCGCGGCCTGACCGGCGGCAACATCGAGTTCCACACCATCCCCACGCTGGGCAACGCGGTGATCGGCGGCGCCGACGTGCTGCGCGTCGACCAGGCCGCCGTCCAGGCCGAGGTGACGCGGCTGACTTCGGACGGCGACACCCCGGCCGTCCCGACGCCGGCCCAGGTGCCGGGCGCGAAGGCTGTCACGGTCGAGCTGTTCGACGGCTCGGGCTCGCCGTCGCTGGCCACCCAGACGCACACGACGCTCCAAGGCAAGGGCTTCACCCTCGCCGCCGACCAGAAGCTGAGCACCCGCAACACCACCGTCGTCCGGTACAACCCGGCCGACAGCGCCGCACTGGAGCTGGTCAAGCAGGCACTGGGCACCAGCGTCCAGGCCGAGCCGGACCGGGACGTCACCGCCGGGCACGTGCGCGTGCTGCTGGGCAAGGACTTCCGCAGCTCGGCCGCCGGCTCCGGCGGCGCGCCCCCGACCTCCACGCCGAAGGCGCCGTCGACCCCGGTGTCTTCCACCCCCGCCGCGCCGCCGATCACCGCGGGCGGCGTTCCCTGCGTCAACTAGACTGAGTACGCAGGGTGGTCGGGGGAGGTAAGCCAGGATGGAAGACGAGCAGGAACAGCCGGAAGCGGCCGCCGAGCCGGTGACGGAGCGCGACGATCCCGAGTGGAAGCCGTCGCCGTTCCCGCGTGAGTCGACCCCGGCTGCGGTGGCCGGGCGGCCGTCGCGGGTGCGGCGGGCCGGGCGGGTCACCCGCCGGGTCGCGCTCGGGCTCGTCTCGGTGCTCGCGCTCGGCGCCAGCGGCTACGCCTACGTCACCAAGGACCAGCTGCAGAGCAACGTCCCGACGACCGACGCGCTCACCCCACGCGCCGGCGAGCCCGCGCCGCCGCCCGCGGACGACGGCGCGGACGACATCCTGCTCGTCGGCAGCGACGCGCGGACGGACGCCCAAGGCAACCAGCTCCCGCTGCGCGTGCTGAAGGAGCTGCGGACCGAGGCCAACAGCGGCGCGGTGAACACCGACACCGTGATCCTGCTGCGGGTGCCGAAGAACGGCTCGAAGCCGTCGGCGGTGTCGGTGCCGCGGGACACCTGGACCGAGGTCCCGGGCCGCGGCAAGGCGAAGATCAACTCGGCGTACGGCATCGCGAAGGCGCACTTCGCGCAGCAGCTGCGCGGGCAGGGCGAGCGCGACCAGGCGAAGATCGAGCGCGACTCCGACACCGAGGGCCGCCGGGTGCTGGTGCAGGCGGTGCAGGACCTCACGCAGGTGCGCATCGACCACTTCGCCGAGATCAACCTGCTGGGCTTCTACCTGCTCACCGAGGCGCTCGGCGGCGTGAAGGTGTGCCTCAACCACTCGACCGAGGACAAGGACTCGGGCGCGGACTTCCGCCGCGGCGAGCAGACGGTGTCGGGGGGCAAGGCGCTGTCGTTCGTCCGCCAGCGCAAGAACCTCCCGCGCGGCGACCTCGACCGGATCGTGCGGCAGCAGGCATTCCTGTCGTCGGCGCTGCACCAGGTGCTTTCGGCGGGCACGCTGACCAGCCCGGGCACGCTGAGCGACCTGATGGACGCGGTGCACCGGTCGCTGACCCTGGACCCGGGGCTCGACCTGCTGCAGTTCGCGCAGCAGGCGAAGGGCATCGCGTCGGGCGACCTGACGTTCGCGACGATCCCGGTGATCACGGCCAACGGGCGCAGTGAGGACGGCCAGAGCATCGTGGAGATCGACCCGAAGACGGTCCGCGAGTTCGTGGCGGCCTTGGCAGGCCGGCCGGCGCCGGCGGCGGCGAAGGCCCCGGGAGGGGCCCCCGCGGGCGGCGGGTCGGGCAGCGGCGCCGCCCCCGTCGCGGCGCCGCTGCTCCGAGCCTCCGACGGAGTCCCCTGCGTCAACTGACGGAGCTTCACGTGAAAGTCCCGGTCAGGTGAAGTCGGCGCGGTGCTCCTTCGCCCACTGGCGGAAGGTCCGCGGCGCGTTCCCGGTCACCTCGCGCACCACGTCCGTCACCACCGACGGCTCCCGCGACGTTCGCGCCCAGGCCCGCAGGACCTCCGGCGGCGCCTCGGGCGGCCACCCCAGCGCGACCATCCGCTCGGCCGCCTGCTCCGGCGTCAGCTCCTCGACCGGCAGCGGCTTGCCGAGGACATCGGCGAGCACCGCCGCCTGCTCCCGGAAGCTGATCGGCTCGGGTCCGCTGAGCCGCAGCGCCTCCCCCACGTGCGAGCCGTCGACGAGGATCTTCGCCGCGACGTCGGCGATGTCCTTCTCGTGGATGGCGCCGATCCGCGAGTCCGGGTAGGCGGTGCGGACCACGCCCTCGGCGATGTCCGCGCGCCAGCCCAGGACGTTCGTCGCGAACGCACCCGGGTTGAGCCGCGTCTCCCCGAACGGCGCCGCGATCAGTGCCTGCTCCACGGCGTGGTGGAACGCGGCGATGCGGCTCTGCGCCGACTCGGGTTCGAGCGTCGCGCCCGACGACAGCAGCACCACGTGCCGGACGCCCGCCGCCTCCGCCGCCTTCACGAAGCCCTCGATCCCCTGCGGCCGCGTGTACAGGAACACCGACGAGACGCCGTCGAGTGCGGCGTCCAGTGTGGACGGATCCTCCAGGTCGGCGCTCACCTTGGCGACGGGCACGTCGAGCGTGGTGGCGTCGCGGCTGGCCGCGCGAACGTCCTGACCTGCGGCGACGAGCGCGTCGAGCACCGCACGGCCGACGTGGCCGCGAGCCCCGGTGACGAGAACGGACATGACTGTCCCCCAGCTTCGAAGATATATTTGCTTGCAAAGCAAATGTACTGAGCCGGAAGTGCCGGTGTCAACCGGCGAAGGGCGTGGTCCGCGCTTTAGCCTTGTCCGCATGAGCCTGACCGACGAGCTGCTGCGCCCGCTGCTGGCCTCGCCCGCCAAACCGTTGATCACCCACTACGACGACCAGCTGGGCAGCCGCGTCGAGCTGTCCGTGGCGACGACCGCCAACTGGGCGGCGAAGACGGCCAACTGGCTGACCGAGGAGTTCGACGTCGAACCGGGCGACGTGGTGGCGGTGCAGCTGCCGGCGCACTGGCAGACCGTCGGTGTGCTGCTCGGGGCGTGGTGGTGCGGGGCGCGCGTCGTGACCGAAGGCGCCGGCGCGCGGGTGGCGTTCGTCGGACCGGACGACCCGGAGCCGACCGGCGCGACCGCGACCGCCGTCGTCACGCTGGACCCGATGGGACGCGGGCTGTCCGAGCCGCCGGGCGGCGGCGCGTTCGACTACCTCAGCGAGTCCCGGCTGGCGGGCGACCAGTACAGCCCGCTCTTCCCGATCCCCGGCGACACGGCCGCGCTGTTCGAGTCCACTGTGGACGAGGTACTGGCCGAAGCCCGCGCCCGCGCGGCGAAACTCGGCCTCAGCGCGGACGACCGCGTCCTGTCCACCCGGGACTGGAGCGGCCCGGAGGGCATCCTCGACGGCCTGCTCGTCCCGCTGGCCGCGGGCGCTCACCTGGTCCACGTGAGCAACGCGGACGAGGCCAAGCTGGCGGCCCGCCGCGACGCCGAACGCACCACGGCGGACCTCCCGGCCTAGGCGTTCTGCAGTTCACCGGCTTCGGCTTCGCGGCGGGCGCGCTTGCGCCCCCACAGCAGGTGGTCCAGGGAAAGCCGCCCGCCGTTGAAGCCCAGCGCCAGCCCGGCGAGCGCGAGCACCAGGACCAGCTCGTAGCCGCCCTGGCCGGTCAGGCCGTTGTCGATGTGCACCGAGAGCAGCGCGCCCACCGAGATCACGACGTACCCGACGCCGACCAGCGGCATCAGGAACCCGATGATGAACGCGATCGAGCCGAGGATTTCGACGGTCATCGCGAAGACCGCGGCGACCGTGGGCATCGGGATGCCCGTCATCGAGAAGAACTTCGCCGTGCCGTCGATGCCGTTGTTCCACTTCTGGAGACCGTGCGCGAGGAAGACGACCGCGACGCCGATCCTCCCCAGCAGCAGGGCCACGTCCTTGAATCGTCCGAACATCCGGTTTCAGCTCCCCGGTGGGTGAATTTTCAACTGACCCGCCCCAAGTTAGGGCGCCGGAACCCCGGATCGAAGCTCCGGAGGGTGATCGACAGGGAACCGACAGGGACGAAAAATCGGTTTCGCGCGGCCCGCCGCGGGGCTATCTTCGCCCTGACCTGCGTCCACGACCGCGAGGAGACCCCGATGCGCCGACAGACCGATCCGCCCGGCCTGTCACCCGCATCACAAAGGATCTCCCACGATCGTGAAAACCCTGAACATCGGCATTCTCGCGCACGTCGACGCCGGTAAGACCAGCCTGACCGAGCGCCTGCTCTTCGAAGCGGGCGCGATCGAGCACCTCGGCAGCGTCGACCGCGGCGACACCCGGACCGACTCCCTCGAGCTCGAACGCCGTCGCGGCATCACCATCCGCTCCGCCGTGGTCTCGTTCACGACCGGCGACGCCCGGATCACGCTGATCGACACCCCGGGCCACTCGGACTTCATCGCCGAGGTCGAGCGCGCGCTGCGCGTGCTCGACGGGGCCGTCCTGGTGGTGTCCGCCGTCGAAGGCGTCCAAGCCCAGACCCGCGTCCTGATGCGTACGTTGCGCCGGCTCGGCATCCCGACGCTGATCTTCGTCAACAAGATCGACCGCCGGGGTGCCCGTGACCTCCTCGACGACGTCCGCGCGAAGCTGGCGCCGCGGGCGATCGCGCTGAACGCGCCTCTCGACGACCTGGCCGAGCTGCTGGCCGACGGGGACGACACCTTCCTGCAGTCCTATGTGGACAACAACGTCGACGCCGCGGCCTGCCGCGCCGAGCTGGCCCGGCAGGTCGCGCGCGGCGAGCTGCACCCGGTCCTGTCCGGCTCGGCGATCACCGGCACCGGCGTCGCGGACCTGGTCACGGCGATGGCCGAACTGCTCCCGGCCACCGAGCGCACCGGCGACGGACCCCTGCACGCGACGGTTTTCAAGATCGACCGCGGCCACGCCGGCGAAAAGATCGCTTATGCCCGGCTGCATTCCGGTTCACTGGCCGCGCGCCAGCGGATTTCCTTCTACCGCGGCAAAACCGAGCTGACCGGCCGGGTCTCCGCGATCGAAGTCGCCGGCGACGACGTGGCGCTCGCCGGGGACGTCGCCCGGGTGCGCGGGCTGCGAGAGGTCCGCATCGGCGACCGGCTCGGCTCCCCCGGCACCACGCGCGACGGCGTGTTCGCGCCACCGAGCCTGGAGACCGTGGTGCGGCCGGTCCGGCCCGAGCAGGCGGCGGCGTTGTTCACCGCGCTGACCCGGCTGTCCGAAGAGGACCCGCTGATCGACGTCCGCCGGTACGGCCACGACATTTCGGTGCGGCTCTACGGCGAAGTGCAGAAGGAAGTGCTGCGCTCGATGCTGGCCGAGGGCGCCGGCATCGACGTCACGTTCGAGCGGACGCGCACCCTGTACGTCGAGAAGCCGGTCGGCCGCGGCGAGGCCGTCGAGGAGCTGGATCCGGAGCAGCGGCTGTACTTCTTCGCGACGGTCGGGCTGCGGGTGGCACCCGGTCCCGGCGTCACGTTCGGGCTTTCGGTCGAGCTGGGCTCGCTGCCGCTCGCGTTCCACAAGGCCATCGAAGAGACCGTCCACACCACGCTCGAGCAAGGGCTGTACGGCTGGGAGGTGCTGGACGTCGCGGTCACGCTGACGCACACGGCGTTCTTCAGCCCGCTCAGCGCCGCGGGCGACTTCCGCAAGATGACGCCGCTGGTGCTGATGGCGGCGCTGAAGCAGGCCGGCACGCGGGTGTACGAGCCGGTGCACCGCTTCGAGCTGGAGATCCCGGCGAACGCCGTCAGCGCGGCACTGCTCAAGCTCGCGGACCTGCGCGGGGTGCCCGGCGAACCGGTCGCCGGGCCGTCGTCGTACACGCTGCACGGCACGATCCCGGCCGAGCACGTCCACGCGTTCGAGCAGGCACTGCTGGCGCTAGGCCAGGGCGAAGGCGTCTTCCTCAGTGAGTTCGACGACTACCGGCCGTATCCCGGTCCGCCGCCGACGCGGCCGCGGACCGGGGAGAACCCGTTGGACCGCAAGGACTACCTCGCGCAGGTGGCCCGGCGTTAGCGCTTGTGCGCCCAGGCGGCGCCGAAGCAGTACGCGCCGAACGAGGCGAGGCCGAGCGCCACCACGATCAGCAGCACGGTGCCGAAGGGCTGGGCGGCGAGCGTCTTGAGCGCGGCGTCCAGCCCGCCGGCCTTGTTCGGGTCGGCCTGGAACCCGGCGATGGCGAGGAGGATCGCGACCACGGTGAAGACGACGCCCTTGGCGAGGTAGCCCGTGGTGCCGACCCAGCCGATCCAGCGCTTGGTCTTCCCCGGCAGCTCGGTCGTGTCGAGGTCCTCGAGGAACGTCTTCTTCACGCCCTTGACGCCGGCGGCGATCGCGACCCCGAGGACGCACGCCGCGGCGATGATCACCAGCGCCGGCCCGGCCGGCAGCTTGAGCAGCTTGGCGGTGAACTCCTGCTGACTCTGGTTGCCCGACCCGCCACCACCACTGCCGGTGGCGATCCGGAACGCGGTGAAGCCCAGCACGATCACGACGACACCGCGCGCGGCCGCGCCGATCCGCTTGCGCGTCCGCTTGCCGCCGCTGACCCATTCGTAGCCGGTGGCGGCCATCAGGAACTGCCAGAGGCCGAACAGGACCAAGCCGATGGCGAGGATCCAGAGCAGGACTTGGCCGAAGGCCGTCGAGCCGACCTGCTGCAGCGCGCCCTTCTGGTCGGCCTGCTCGCTGTCCCCGAAGGCGACCTGCGCGGCCAGGTAGGCGATGACGAGGTGGACGACGCCGTAGCAGGCCATGCCGATCCGGCCGAGCAGCTGCGCGGTGTTGCTCTTCTCGCCTCTGTCGGCTTCGGCCTCGGTCCGGTTCACGCCTCTTCGGGCGGAGTCCTCGGTCCGGTTCACGCCGTCTGATGTCCGGTTCATGCCCTCTAGGTACCCACTGCAGCCCGTGCGCCGCTGGGCCATGCGGCGTAATCCCTTGCGGCGATGGGAGGGTCCGGAGCATGGATGCGCGACTGGTCGGCTACTGGTCGGAGTCGGAGGTGCACCCCGGTTCGACCGAGTACACCGAACTGGGCTTCCGCGCCGACGGCTCGGGCTGGCAGTACTGGTCCAGCTGGAGCACGGCGTTCGTCGTCCACCGCTTCGGCTGGCACACCGCGGAACCCGGCCGGCTCGTCGTCCGCCTGCGGATGGAGATCGACGGCACGTGGTCCGTGGACGGCCCGGACGTCGCCCATCAGGTCGCGGACTCGGAGCACGTCGACACGCTCGTCGAGCTCGCGTGGACGCTCGACCCGGCGCGGAAACTGACGCTGGACCGCCCGCTGGTCGACGCTCTCGGCGGCACGCAGTTCCTGCCCGTCGACGACGGCGGCACCGACCCGACGCTGGCCGCCTAGGCGGGACGTCGGCGGACTTCGTCGAGCCCGGTCCAGCCGCCGTTGACCGCGAGCAGCGTCAGCACCTGGTCCGCCTGCTCGGCGAACCGCGCGAGGTCGTCGTGCAGCAGCGCCGCGCGTTCGTCGTCGAGCTGGTCGAAGTCGTCCCACCAGAGCCCGATCGCCGTCCCCGCCGCGACGACGAGGCCCTGCACCAGTCGCTGGATCCCGGGCGACGGCGCTTTCGCCGTCTCGCGGTAGGCCGTCTCGATGTCGTCACAAGCGGCGAGCAGCTCCCGCAACCGGGCGACGGCCCCGGCGGGCGTGCCGTCCCAGGCGGCCGTCGGCCAGGCGCGGTCGGACAGTTCGAGCCACAGCCGCCAGCCGGCGACCAGCTCGGCTTCGTCGTGGGGCGTCCAGGACGCCGGAACCGGCCAATACATCCTTCGAGAGTGACACCGCCGGAGCGGAAAAGCGCCCCGGCGGTGGGTTATGTCTCAGGTGGCGAAAATCAGCCGATCTCCCCGCCGATCACGGGCGGCACCGGCACGCACGGCGGGGTCTTGGCGTGGGCCGGATCGAGCGCGTTGAGCACCAGCCCCTGGGCGACGGGGTCGTAGGTGATGCCGAGGTGATCGGTGAAGTCGAGCCCGCAGACGTTCTGCAGCAGGATGTTCTTGACGTTCGGTTTTGGAGCGAGGAACGCGCTGGTGTACGGCGTGACGACGTCGTCGTAGCGGGTCTGGATGACGGTGTACTGGATGCCGTCGACGGTCTCGCCACCGGCGTTGAGGTCGGTGAGGAAGGCCGAGCCGACGGCTTGCTCGTTGCACGACTGGCAGACGGTCCCGAGCGCGGCCGGCACGCCGGGGATCAGTTCGAGGGTGCTGAGCAGGCCGAAGAGGTCGGTCCCGTGATTCGACGGCGACAGCCCGACGAGCCGGCTGATCTTGTCGGCGCCGCCGAGGTACTTGATCCAGTACCGGACGTTCATCCCGCCCTGCGAGTGCCCGACGACGTCGAGCTTCTTGGCGCCGGTGGCTCGGAGGACCTTGTCCCCGAAGGCGGCAAGCGCTTTCGTGGTGTCGGCGATGGGCCCGACGGTCTGCAGGAAGCTCCCGGGCGCCCCGCCGAAGTTGCCGGCGAAGACGCAGTAACCGGCGTTGGCGAGCTTCTGGGAGAGGTTGGCCCAGTTTTCGTAGGCGTTGGCGGTGGTCCCGTTGGAGAGCAAGACGGGATTGGGGTGCTTGTCGGAGGGCTTGCAGTTCCAGTCGTTCGCCCCGGGCGGCGCGATGGTGGGAGCGCCGAGCGAGTAGAGGGCCGCCGTGAGGATGTTGGGCTGCACGGGCCCGGTGGGTTCCTTTTCGGCCGCTTGGACCGTCCCGGCCCCCAGCACGAGTGCGGCCGCTGTGACAGCCACCGCCGTGAGCCACCTGCGCGTCGTTGCGCCCATCCGTTTCACCTCTCTGTGAACCGATGGTGATCCGCGTCACCAATGGGTTAACGCGCGGGTAACTTGTTCGGACACTCCCCCTGGTGAGTGATTTTCTTCCGCCGGTTGACCTGCTACGAGTGACACAGCAGGGTCTGGGTGGCACTTACGGGGATGACAAAAGCTCGCCGCCCCCGGACACGACGAAGCCCCCGGCGCCGCGTGGTCGCCGGGGGCTTCGGTGGTTCGGGAGCGGGTCAGCCCCTGAGCAGGGCGCGGGCCATGACGACCTTCTGGATCTGGTTCGTGCCCTCGTAGATCTGGGTGCTCTCGGAGGGGCGGCAATCCGACCTGGCGATCTGCGCCTCGACGGGCCGTTGACCAGCCAATCCAGCGTTTGTCCACGTTGGTCGAAATTGGCCCTGATTGGCCCTCCCACGGAACAGAGACGGAACACGGGCGCCTGCTCCGCGCCGTCGCCGTGCTCCTTGTCTTGGCGGCTGTCGCCGGGCTGCTCGTCGGCTTGGCTCCGGCGCGCGCGGCCGCGGCGCCGTCCTGCGACCGCGGCACGCTCGTCGACGCGCGGCTCGCCGAGCTCGGCCGGTTCGGCGTCGAGTGGCGCGTCGGCCCGACCCGGCCGGACGCGTGGGGCGTGACACTGCCCGACGAGGGCGTGACGGTGTCCGAGGTCGTGCCTTGCAAACCCGCCCTGATCCTGTCCATCGTCAACCACGAGTGGATGCACACCCAGCAGATGCGCGCGTACCCGGACCGACGGTTGCGCTCCCGCGTCTACGGCCGGTACGTCGAAACGGTGGCGGACTGCGGGTCGCTGCTGCTCGGCTCGCGGTACACGCCGTACCTCGGCCAGCGGGCGCGGGAGACCTGCCGGGCGGTGGTCGGGTGCACGACGTTCGAGTACGGCGCGGCGCTGCGGCTGCTCGCGGCGGCTGGCCGATAAGCGCGGCCAGGCTGCGGCGGGAGCAGCGCGACGAGCCGATGTACGAAAGCCCCTGCCTGGCCATCGTGGCCAGGCAGGGGCTTTCTCGCGTTACGGTCAGCTCGTGGGGTTGCCCTGCTCCGCGGCCTTCCGCGCCTTGCGCTTGTGCAGCCGGTCTCCGAGCGATCCCTCGGGGTACTTGCTCACCACGAGGCCCTGTGCCTCGGCCTGACGGCGCTGGATCTCGGTCTGCTTGGCAATGTTGCGACGCTTCTTCCGGCCGAACACGGCACCTCCCTGGTTGGCTACCCCGCTCCACGGCGTGGTCCGCCGTCCAAGTCGCCCGCCGGAGGCTCGCTGTTACAAGATCGCGGACGGTAGGTCAGGGCGTCCACGCGCCCCTAGGCTGGCCGCATGGCTGTTCACCTCCTCGTGACGACAACGACCCCCGACCGCGCGTCAGGCGCGAAGATCGCCGGATCGGCGGTGGCCGCGCGCCTGGCGGCCACCGCGCAGGTCACCGGCCCCGTCGCGTCGTTCTTCTGGCATCTCGGCGAGCAGGGCGAGGGCGAGGAGTGGAACGTGACGCTCAAGACCACCGACGCCCGGTACGCCGAGCTCGAAGCGCACATCGTCGAGCAGCACCCCTGGAACAAGCCGGAAGTGACCGCCGTCGAGCTCGTGCGCGGCTCCGCCGGCTACCTGCGGTGGCTCGAAGAGTCGACGAGCGCCGAGGCCTAGGCACCCACTCGGGTCAGCAGCTCGCCGACCGCCGGCGTCGACCGGTACCGCGTCAGCTGGCGGGCCACGGCCTGGATCCGGACGGCCGGTCGTACCGAGCTGACTCCGGCGGCCAGGTCGACAGCGCGGGTCAGGGTCGCGGCGGCCTGCTCGACCTCGTGAGCGTGCAGGTAGGACGTGGCAAGCCACGTCAGGTACAGCGCCTTGTCCCGCGCGTGCGTATCGTCGAACCCGGACAACACCTGCTCCAGCACCGGCACGGCCCGCAGCGGCCGGCGTAGCTCGGTCCAGCACCGGCCGGCCATGATGTCGATCTCAGCGTCGTTCACCCAGAACACCCAGTCCGGATCGGGCCGGTCGTCCCGGACTTGCAGGGCCTCACGCGCCAGGTTCAGCGCCCGGTCGGCCTCCTGTGGCTCGCGCGCCGTCGCGTGCGCCCACGCCTTCCGCTCGAGCAGGAGGGCGTTCACCTTCGGCGTGGCCATCGGCCGCGCGACCTCGCACGAGTCCGTAGCCAGTGCCGTCCCGCTCTGCGATGTGGTGGTCTGCTGGTAGGCGGCGTAGGCCAATGCGTTCCCGGCGAGGTCGAGTGCGCCGGCCTCCTCGGCGGCGTCCCGACTTTCGCTGTAGAGCCGCTGGGCGAGTGCGTGCTGGCCGTGGTCGAACGCTGCCCAGCCGGCCTGCTGTTGTTGCTCGGCCAGCAACGCGCGCAGCTGCTGGCCGACCTCGATCGCGTGGCTGGACTCGCGGAGCAGCCGCTGCGTGAAATCGACCTCGGCGGAGTACACCGGAAAGGTCTCAGCACCACCCATGATGTTGTCGAGACGGCGGAGCCGGGCGGTTCGGCGGCGCAGCTCGTCGATGTCGGATTGCCCAATTCGGCGCGAGGTCGGCTGTTCGGTGCGAGCCAGCGGAATTGCCAGGGCGGCCATTGCTCCGATGAACTCGCGCCGCTGCACTACCTCTCCCGTCTTCGCCTTCCGCTGTTCCGTGCGGGTCGCCGTGACAGCTCGCCGGATGTCCTGCGCGTCGATTTCGAAGCTCGCCGCGATGTGCTTCTGCCAGAACGGAGTCGGCAATCGCCGCTCGGACTCCCAGCGCGATATCTCGTTGCGGGTTACGGGCCGTCCCGCAATCGCGGAAAGCGCCTCGGCCTGATCGGCTTGAGAACGGCCGGTGCGCTTCCGCTCGGTTCGGAGCAGTGCGCCCACCCCTTGCTGCTCCACTCGTACTCCTCGCGGTTCGCACCCTGCCAGGTGGCCATCATCGCGCTGGCCCCTGGTTCTGGCCACCCCCGGCGAATGGCCACCTTTCCGGGCTCCTCCTACCAGGCATTATCGCTCCTAGCGTCAACCACGTGACGACGCGAGAGGGACTCGGCGACAGGCCGACGTTCTGGGCCGGCGCCTCCGTGTTCAACACCGGCGGCCAACGGCTGAACGAGATCGACCTGGACACCTACTGGCCGCCGCTGACGATCGCCGACATGACGGACGACGACTGGGAGCTGGCCCACGCCGCGCTCTGCGCGTTCGAGGCGGAGCGGAGAATTCGATGACCGCACTCGACGACTGGCCCCGCACCCCGGTTCCGCGGCCGATGGTCCGCCGGTGGGAGTGGCGCCTGTTCGACGCCGACGGACGGGCGCACCTCTATCTCGTCGCCGAGCTCGCTCACCCGCGGCTGGACCTGCTGCGGCCGTGGTGCCTGCTAGGCCCCGGCTACCCCCTTGAACACGACCGGCGCGAGCTCGGGCCGCGCGGTGTGCTCCCGCAGAGGGGCCAGGCATGTCCGGGGTGCGCAGCCTACGAATGGGCCCGCGTGCCGCACCCTCGGACTGGTACGCCAGCCGCGGGCGGGTTCGCCGGCGACCTGTTCGAGGTGGTGACCCGCGATGCACGCGCGTGACCGCGACCGTTCCGACAGGCTGATGGACGCCGAGGCGATGGCCAAGGCCTACAGCGAGGGCGCCTCGATCGGTGCGATCGCTGAAGCCACGCAGCGGAGCTACTCATGGACGCGTCGGCTGCTGCTCGGCGCGGGCGTCGAGCTGCGCGCCCGGTCCGTGAGGACGTGCCCCATCGCGCCCGAACAGCTCGCCGAGGAATACGCCCAAGGCGCGAGCATCCTCACTCTCGCCGAGCGGCACGGCCTGTACTTCAAGCTGATTCGCGAACTGCTGCTCGACCACGGCGTGACGCTGCGCCCCTCGACGAAGGCGGGCCGTGATGCACGAACGTGATCGGACGCTGCTCGCCGGGCTCGCCGAGGTGAACCGCGAGATCGGCACGGTGACACTGCAGCTGCTCACCCTCCAGCCCGACGACACGGAGTACGCCGCCGGACTCCGGGCGCTCGGCCGTGATCTGGTGCGGATCGGCGCCGAGCTTGCCGCCCGCGCGGGAGAGCTCGACGGCCGGACGGCCGATTCCACCGAACTGCTCACGACGGCTGAGCGTCCTTACGAACCGTCGTGAGCCCCCGGCCGGTGCGTCTGCCCTCCCTCCCCCTCGCGGGCGGGCGCGCCGGCCGGGTTCCAGGCCCGCCGCCCACACCAGGGCCGTGCGCGGCGGAGGCGGGACCGGTGCGCCGCCCTCGGCCGGCTTGCCGGGTGCACCGGTCCCGCTCGTTCAGCCGACGATGTCGAGCTCGAACGGCCCGGCGCACGAGAAGTTGAGGTCCGCCCACACCCCGCCGGGCAGCCGGTAGACGCGGTGGCTCGTGAGCTTCGGCTGGTACCCCTTGTCGTCGGCGGGGTTGTAGCCGATGCCCTGGTGGTCCGAGCCCCACGCGAAGATGCTGGGCACCCAGATCGGGTTGATCGCGTAGCCCTCGGCGTTCAGCCGCGGCCGGAAGATGACCGCGGCGCCCTGGCTGCCGGACAGGAACACGCGGCGGGCCTGGTCCTTGGTCGGGTCGTCGGCGGGCGGGTTGATCGTGATGCGCTCCATGAGCTCCACTCCGGTGGTCGAGGCGGCTGGGCCGCCGTTGGATGGGGCCGGGTCGACGCCAGGCCAGTAGTCCGCGACGGCGGACACGTCGATGCCGGGCGCCACGTCGAGCATGTACTGCGCGGCGATCGCGCCGTCGGGGATCTCCGGCCGGCCGCTGGCGGTCGCGATCCAGTACAGCGGCGGGTCGACCTTCTGCGCAACGAACGCGGCCTTCACCTTCGGCCAGGTCGAGCGGTTGCAGTAGATGGCGGGGAAGGCGAACCCGTCGGCGCGCCGCTGCGCAGCCCAGCCGGGTGCCTGCTCCGGCGTGGCGTCTCCGGGCTCAACGTCGAGGACGTGCCCGTCGCGGGTAGACGCCTTCTTGACGATGGTCACCTTGCGGGCGTTCGGGAACAGCGCCCAGTCGGACGCGCTCCACGGCGCGAGCTTGATTTTGTCGATGTAGCCAGCGACGAGCTGCGGGTTCGGGTTGGCCTTGGTGATGTTCGCGGCCGTGACCGCGTCGTACATGGTGCGCATCAGGGAACCTCCGGGAGGTAGAGCGGCGGCGGGTCGGCTATCGAGCCGCCGAGCTGGCGGAGCTGGTCCACGACCTGCTCGTCCCAGCGGTGGTGCACGCGCAGCACGTCGTCGTGCCGCCGCTGCGTCGCCCGGACCTCGCGCAGCTCGGTGCGGACTTCCTTCAAGTCCTCGCCGAGGTCCTTGTTGGACTCGGCCGCGGTCTGCACGAGCACGGCGGCGGAGTCGGCGTTGACCTTGCGGGCGTCGGACCGTGCTTTCGCGATGTCGAACACCGCCTTGGCCACGGCGCCGACGCCGCCGGCGCCGCCGAGCCACGTCAGGATGTCGCTCATCCGAGGGCCACCTTCCGAGCGCGGGAGATCTGGACCGCCCGCCACGCCGCAGCCGCGGCCATCGCGAAGAGGAACAAGCAGAACGCCAGCGCGCGCACGCCCGTGGTGCCCAAGCCCCAGCAGGCATAGGCGAACCCGACGCCGGCCAGACCGGTGAGGCCGGCGCGCTCCCAGAGCACGCCCTTGACGGTGGCCGCTCGGATGATGCCGGTCAGCGCGACCGAGCACGTCACCAGCCCAACGGCGAGGAACACGTGCCCGAAGGGCACTGGGTAGCCGCGCAGCGTCGTGGTGGCCACGGTGTCGAACGCGGCCAGTCCAGCGCAGCAGTACAGGCCGAATGCCGCGACGATCAGCGTCTCGAAAGGGTTGCGCGTGCTCGTGATCGTCATCCCGTCACGTCCTCGATCATCAGCTCGTAGGTGTGGTCCGCACCGCCCGCGATGCCGCCGGTACCGGCGTCGCTCTTCACCGTGAACGACGCCGCGTACGTCCCCGAGGTCGGCGCCACCCAGGTCCCGATCAGCGTGGTCGGGAGCGTCACGAACAGGGAGGAACCCGTGTTCGGGTGCTTGGCGCGCACGAGGGTGCCGGCGTTCGCCGTCGGCGTTGCCCCGGCGATCACGCGGACGTTCTGGATCATGTTCGTGCCAGGCGTGCCGGTCTTCTGGTAGTACTCGGCGTCCGCGGTGAACTTGTACCGGCGGCCGGCCACCGTGGTGAACGTCGCCGAGAGCAGCACCGCTTCGGTCGTGGTGACCGTCGTGTCGGCGTTGCCGGACGCCCCGCCCACGTAGCCACGCGGACGACTCGCCGCGCCCGCCGTGTCGTCGAGCCCACCCACCGTCGTTTCAACAGCGGTCAAAGCGTTCTTGAGGTGCAGTGCGGTGTTCGGCGGGTCGACCGTCTCCGGGTAAGCCCAGCCGTATCGGCTCGTGTTGCCCATGACTGGGCTCCTTTCCTTGCGTCAGAACGGAATGACGGTGATCGTGCGGTCAAAGAACGTGGCCCCAGGGTTCGCAGACAACGCGAGGTACTTCATCGTGAAGGTGTTGAATCCGACGTTCAGGCCGCGCGCGGCCGTGAGCACGGTCGTCCGCGACCCGCCCATGTAGAACCCCACGGGCGCGCTCGACGTGGCGTACCAGTTCTCGCCGCCCACGTAGAAATCGGAACTCGGCGCGATCGCCGAGGCGCCGGACACGGCGAAGGATGCGTTACCTCCGATCCACTGCCCAACACCGGTTCCCGCGTTGGCGAGACTGTTAATCGTGGCTGACACCGTCACCAGGCATCGCCGAGACGATCCGATGTAGACGGTCACGGCCGGCCCGACGGTGACCAGGTCCGTGTACGACGTACTGGTGGTGGCCTGCGATGCGGACACCAGCTGTGACGCGACCTGGTTGGCCGCACCGGCTCCCGGCGCGGCGACCTTGCCGAGGATGTACCACTGCGACATCCGCTTTTCGATCATCACAGTGTCGCCCGGCTGGTACACGAGCCCGACGCCAGACTGGAGCACGCGCAGATTCGAGACCGTCGCGCCGTTGACCGCCACCGCGTTGACCCCCGTGGACTCGTCCCACGAGACGATCTGTCCCTGATAGTGGTACAGGTCGGCGCCGCCGGGCGGTGTCGCTGCGGCGGCGTTCGCGGCGGCCATCGCGACGGCGTAGGCGAGAGCGTCCATCACGCACCCGCTTTCCGCGTCAGGTATTGCTTGCGGGTGTCGATGCCCATCGAGTCCCCGGGTGCAAGCCCGTAGGTGATGCGGTCGATGATGTGTACCTCGGAGTTGCCCGGGTAGGCCACGGCGACCACGTCCCAGCCCTCCAGCGCGGGGTTCGGGATCGAACCGAGAGACACCGCATACGGCAGCCCGGTGACCTTCGCCAGCTTCGCTTTCGCTGCCCCCTTGCACTGGTCGACGGTCGTCATGAACGCCGAGCTGTAGACGGTGGGCACCAGCCCGAACGGCCCACCGACCCACGTCGGCGAGGTGGAGTCGTCGTCGGACACCACGGCCTGCACGGGCGGCAGCTCGCCGACCGGCTCACCCCGGGCCACGACGATGTTGTAAACCGCCTCGCGGGAAATGGTGCGTTGCATCGACACCAGCACACCGCGCGCGCCGGAGTTGATCTCCCACACCGGAGCGGTCTTCGTCAGGTCCGGCACCGACTTCACCTGAAAGCGGCCGGCGTAGTCGAAGTAGCCGTACTTCCCATACGCGGCAAGCAAGTCCTGCACGAACCCCAGCCGGTCTTCGTCGAGCACGTGATCGGAGCCGAGCAGCGTGGTGTAGGCGCTGAAGTCGTAGACGGTGACCAGTCCGGGCACGGCCTGGCCCACGACGTAGTCGATGACCGACCCGACCGACGCGCCGGATCCGAACTGGACGGGCGCGGTGTTGCGGGCGTCGCGGACCATCGCCATCCGGTCGGACGCGGTGATCCGGATCGCGCCATCGGGCACGCTCTGCTGCTCGACCTTGTCGATCCGGAAGTAACCGAGCCCCACCAGCTCCTGTGTGCCGGTGCCGTACTCCACGCCGCGCTCGACGTAGATCTCCTGGCCGTACGGGGTGCCCGGGTCAGTGGGCTTGGACGGCCACGGGTACACCGTCGACAAGTCCAGCGTGGACTGAACATCGGCGGTCATGTCCGTGGTCACGTCGCCGGTCAGGACGGGCAGCCGCCCCAGGGTCGAGACGCCCGGGATCGCGATCCCGACCGGGGACGTGCCGGTCTGGCCGGGCGCGACGAGCGTGCAGCGGGATGCCAGCGTGTGCGACCCGCGTAGAGCCGTCTGGAACGAGTCGGTGGTGGGCCTCACGGGACGATCACCACCGCGGTCGAGACCTTGTCCACCAGCGCCGAGTACGACACGTTCGCGGCGATCACGTCCGCGATCGTGGCGTACGTGGCGAGCACGTCGGCGTAGGTGAAGGTGTCGGAGTACACCGTGGACGCGGGCGCGGCGACCTCGGTCACCGGCAGGTCGAAGTACCGGCGCACCCCGCGCGCGGCGGTCTTGCGCTGCGCGGTGTCGCCGATCGTGGCGTACACGGTCGGGATCGCGCACAACGCCGTGGGTGCCTGAATGAACACCGCGTGACCGGTGAGCAGGGCGTTGTCGAAGTCGGCGGCGGCGGCCAGGCTCGGCGTGGTGACCGTGAGCGTGAACCGCTGGGAGCCGCGCACGTCGTTGATCGCCAGCGGCATCGTGCGGCCGATCACGTCGATGATCGCGACGCGCGACGGGCGGGTGATCTCGGAGATGCCGGACACCGTGGCCTTCCGGTTCAGCGACGGTCGGCGAACGTTCTTGATCCAAACGGAATCGAGTACCGGCGTGATCACCGAGGTCTCCACACCGACGTTCAGGCGCTTCGTCGTCCGCAGCAGCCGCGCCTTACTGACGGCGGCCGAGCCACCGGTCCAGGTGGTGACCGACGACGGGATCGTCTGCGCGTTGGTGGCGGCCAACGTGCGCCAGATGATCTGCGACTCGTTGTTCGCGCCCGCCGTGTTGAACCCGCCCACAGGGTCGGCCTCGAACTGCGCGGTGGGCAGCGCAGCGCCCGTGCCGGTGGACTTCTTCCACTCCTGCATGACCCACACGACGCCGGCGGCGGCGAGCGTGGCGCCGGGCGTGGAGACGTTCTGTGCGCTGGCGTTGGTCTGCAGAGCAGCGTGTACGGGGGTGGCGGCGTTCGTCCAGGCCGTGACGATCGCCGAGCACGAGTCACCCGATGCGCCGCCGGAGAACGCCACCGACGGCGCGGTGACGCCGCCGGCCATGGTCCGGTAGAACACGGCCATGTGCCCGGCGCCCCCGGCGAGCAGCGTCCACCCGGTCGGCGTGGTGATCGTGGCCGCGGTGTTGGCGTGTGTGACGAACAGCGTCAGCAGCGCACCGTTCGGAGTGGACGCGGGCAGCGGCGGGTTCAACGTCGTGTTGTTGCCGGTGGTGAAGGCACCCGACCCGAAGCGCGTCACGTCGGCCGCGTCGACGGCGGTCACGCGGTAGGTGTTCGCGACGCCGGCGGCGAACTCGTAGTCGTCGAGCTTCCCGGCCCCGGCGGTCAGGCCGACCTTGTCGCCGCCGCGCACGGTGGTCCAGGTGATCCCGTCGGTGGAGCGCTCGACCAGCGCGTAATCCGCGTCGGTGTTCAGGCCGGTGAACTCGACGCGCACGCGACCGAGGTCATCGAGGTAGGTGGTCGTGGTGCTCATCGCATGCCCCCCGCCCCGGCGCCGGCCGCGCGCGCTGTTGCCCGCCCGGTCTCGTCGAGCTCGATCCGGATGCGTTCGCTCATGCCCTTGCCCAGGTCGATAGTCAGCTCGATCACCTGCGCCTTGCCGAAGGTCTGCGCGTTGGACACCACTCGTCCGGTCTGCCCGGGGACGAACAGCTCGGGTCCGCGCTCGCCGACGATGTACGGGCGGCCGCCGCTGGCCGTGCCGCCCTTGGCCAGGTACGGGATGTGCGGGATGCTCGGGATACCGACGACGCCGGTGATGTTGTTGATCCCGTCGATGGCGCCGTTCAGCAGCCGGATCGCGCCGTTGAGCGCGCCCTTCAGGCCGTTGCCGATTCCGGACCAGATGCCGGAGAAGAAGTCGCCGACCTTGCCCCACACGCCCTTGATGAAGCCCCACGCGTCGTTGAAGCGGTCGCGGACCCAGTTCATCGCGGTGGTCACACCGCCGGTGATCCCGCCCCACACGCCGGAGAAGAAGCCGGTGACGCCGGACCACACGCCCTTGATGAAGTTCCAGGCGTCCACGAGTCGCTGCCAGATCCACGCCGCGGCTGCGGTCACGGCGTCCTTGACGGTGTTCCACAGGCCGACGAAGAACGCGGCGATCGGGTCCCAGTAGGTGATGATCAGCGCGACGATCGCGATCAGCGCAGCAATCGCGATGATCACCAGCCCGATCGGGTTGGCCGACATCGCGATGTTCAGCAGCCACTGCGCGGCCGCCCACGCACCGATCGCGATGATCAGCGGCGTGATCCAGCCCGTGTTCTGCGCAATGAAATTCGCGATGTTCTGGAGAACCGGCGCCAGGAAATTGATCACCGGAACGAGGATGTTGCCGATCGTCGTGGCCAGGCTCGCGAACGCCGAGGCCAGCGGCGGAATCGCCGGGGCCACGGCCTGAAGCAATGCGCCGAGCACCTTGGACACCACGCCGGCCACGGTGTTCAGCGCCTCGAAGAACTTCACCAGCGTGTCATGGCCCTGCGCGGAGTCCAGGAATTCGCGCACCGTCTTCAGCAGCGGACCGATGAACCCTGTCGCGCCACCGCCGGCGTCCTGGATCGCGCCGAGCACCGAGCTGATGATGCCGACCACGTCGCCGATGACGGCGAAGAACGATTTGAACCCGTCGATGGCGCCACGGATCCACTGCTCCAGCCCGCCGGAGTCGGCGAAGCTCTGCACGGCCGCGTTGAACTTCTCGCCGGCCGCGCCGAGCCCGCCCGACAGCTGCACCAGGATCGGCATGGCGACGGCGCCGATGCGCAGGAACGCGGCGATCACCGGGGTCAGGAACTTGCCGACGTTCTGAATGATCCGGGCCGTGCCGGACAGCAGCGTGTTGACCTGCTCGGTGCCCTTCGCCGAGGCGACCACGCCGGTGACCTTGGTGGCCACGCCGCCCATCGCGGTCGCGATCTGCTGGAACCCGCTCGTGGTCTTCGGCAGCAAGCCCTGAAGGTTGCGGACCGCGGGCAGCAGCGCGGACTCGAAGCTCGACGACACCGCCGACTTGAGCGCGGTTACCTGCGGGTTCAGCTGGGCGAACGCGCGCTTGGCCCCGTCGGCGCCGAGCTTGGCCGCGATCATCGCACCGCCGAGCGCGAACCCGCCGGCGACCGCAAGGGGCAGCAGCCCGGCCGCGGCGATGATGCCGTTGATGGCGATCGGGAGCAGGTTGGCGACCGACGCGGCGGACGCGGCCTTGGTCGCCAGGTCCATCACGCCGCGCGCGGCCTTGCCGACGCCACTGGCGAAGTCGTTCAGCGCCTTGCTGCGCTTCTTTGCGTCGTCGGCGAGGGACTTCATCTCGGCCTTGGCGACGGCGGCCGCGGCGACCAGGCCAGTACTGGACCCGTCGAACTTGATCTTTACTGTGCGCTCGCCGAGGGCCATCACGCACCACCCTCGGAGAACTTCCGCACCACGTCGTCAACGGCGGCGTGCCACTCTCGCGAGATCGTGGCTGCCTCGCGCTCGACGAGCGGGAAGAACGCGTAGGCGTCGCGGCCCTGGTGCGGCCGGTACTGGCGGCCGCTCGACGTGCCGTAGCGCGGCGAGGCGTACCAACCAGAACGGCGCGTCATGCCGAACAGCGAGCCGAAGAGCATCCCGTACGCGGGCGCGCGATGGCGGCCGAGACGGCGGGTTCCGCCCACCTGGATCGCCGGCACCCGATCACGTACGGCCTTGACTGTGGTCGCCAGGTTCGGGCCCTGCGGTCCACCGTGGGCGGACACGTCCACCACGGCCTTGACCGCGAGCTTGCGTGCCAGCGCCTGCGAGTGGTCGCGGATAGCGTTCTGTGCGTCCTTGGGCAGCACGGTGAACGCGCGCAGGATCTCGCGCACGCCCTCGATGTGCACTGTGACGGTGAGCGTGGTCTTCGCCATCGGGGTGCACCTCCTCGCGCCTATCCGGACATCTGGGCGGAGCCGTAGCGGCTCGGGACTTCACCTGTCCCCGAGGTCTTTCCGTTGGCTTTCTTCTCGGCTTGTTCGAGATGCCAGGCCATCGTGGTGATCGAGCGTTCGTCGAGTCGTTCGATGTACTGCGGCGCGATGCCTGTGGCTACAGCGATCCCGAGGACCGTGTAGCTCAGGGAGCCGCGGGGGTAGGGCCCGGCGGCTCCTCGTCACCGACCGGCAGCACGTCGAACGTCTGCTCGAACTCCTCCAGCTTCACCGGTGTTTCCTTGTGGTGCAGCATCTGCATCACCAGGTGAGCGAGCCGGTACAGGGTTTCCATCGACACGCCGTCCTCGAAGTCCGAGAACTTGATGCCGGTCGCCCGCTCGAACAGCAGGAAGTGCCGCGGCTTGACGACCACCTCGGCGTCGAACCCGCTGTCTCCGTTGATCTGCAGCGTGATCATGTACGACTCTCCTAGTAGGACAGAACGGAACGCTTGATGTCGGCCGGGGTGCCGGTGTAGTTCACGAACGCCCGGCCAGCGTTCGCATCGCCGTCGGGGAAGGCGAACGTGCCCGACGAGATCGGGCCGACGACGCGCGTGACGCCGGCCGCGAGCGCGATCACCAGGTCGTCGACGGCCAGGCCGTCGAACGTGGCCTGCGAGACCACGGTGGCGGACGCGGGCGAGGCACCTGTGTTGGACAGCAGCAGGAACACCGACGCGCCGGTGTCGACGATGTCGCCCTCGGCGTTCGGGGACGCCGCGGTCGGGATCGTGCCGGTGCGACTGACCAGCTGTGTGGTGACGGACTGACGAGCCATGACAGTGGTTCTCCTTACGGCCGCGAGAAGTCGGGGTCACCGACGCACATGAACGTGATCTCGGTCATCTCCTGGTCGCCCCGGTCGCCACCGACCGGCGCCGGCTGAATCAGGACCTGCCCGGTCCACCGCACGTGCTCGAGCGCGATGTCCGGGTGGTGGTCGAGCTGGAAGTCCACGACCACGCCGCGGTTGTTCCACAGG
Source organism: Amycolatopsis sp. NPDC051371 (assembly GCF_040682155.1). Taxonomy (NCBI): domain Bacteria; kingdom Bacillati; phylum Actinomycetota; class Actinomycetes; order Pseudonocardiales; family Pseudonocardiaceae; genus Amycolatopsis; species Amycolatopsis sp. NPDC051371. The sequence goes on along the minus strand of NZ_JBFBAG010000041.1, from coordinate 40,888 downwards.
AAGTCCTCGAACCCGCCCGCGGTCCACTTGCTGTAGGTCTTCACCTGCAGCGTGGGCTCGGCGTCGGTTTCGGCGACCGCGACGCCGTCCGGGCAGTAGCTGTACAGCCGGTCACCGTCCTGCACGCCGGGATCGAGAGTCCAGCTCGACAGCTGGCACTCGACCGACACCGTGCCGATCGTGAGCTGCAGCAGCTTGAGCCGCCGAGCGGTGAGAGCGCTCATCGGTTCCTCCTTCTACAAACCCACGTCGACCGTGAGGGCGTACGTGGGGAGCTGTGTCCCGCCCTGCGGCAGCAGGCCCGGGGATGCCGAGGCGACCGTGAACAGTGGGTCAGCCTCGATCGCGGCCACCACCGGCTCGACGAGCTCGTAGAGCCGGGCGGTGGCGTACTGGTCGAACGGGACCACCAGGTGCACGACGAACGACGCCTCCGTTGGCACGGAACTGCCGTAGCTGCCCCACGTCACCGACGGGGGGCCGATGATCGCGCCGACGCCCTGCACTGTGGCGCCGGGATCCTGATAGACGCGCAGCTTGTCCACGATGGACAGGGCTGCGACGAGCGCGGCGGCGGCGTCCTGGATGCTGGTCATCCGACGATCGCCCTTGCGGAGCGGCCGATGCGGAGCAGCCGGTCGATGTCGGCGTCAAACGACGGGATGCGCGCCGTGCCCAGCTCGCCCATGTCCACCAGCGCCTCGGGAGAGCGCTTGCGGGTGAACCACCGGGCGGCCAGCCGGATCGTGCCGAGCGCGAGGTCGGCAGACGGCAGCTTCGCGCCCGGCAACGGGAAGTTGCCGTAGTCCACGTCGGAGCGCACACGCTCGACGAAAGCCACCGCTGCGTCGAGGTTCGCCTGCAGCAGAGCGTCGTCCTGGTTGTCCGGGACGTTCATGTCCGCCTTCAGGTCCTCGAGCGGCGGGGGCCACGTCGTCGTCATGCCTCGTCGCCTCCGTCGGCCGCAGCCTCGTCGGCGGCCTGGTCCTCGATGACCCAGCCGCGATCGGTCAGCACCCAGCCACCTGCGCGGCGGGTGTAGTCGGTGGTCGTGTCGCTGCCCTCGACCGCGGCGGCGTCGGCCGCCTCGGCGTCCTTGGCAGCCGTGCCTTTCGTCGGGGTCTGTCGGGTCGCGCCTGCCATCAGGCACCGACCGTGTGACGGATGGCGTGCAGGCCGGTCGGGCGCAAGAGGCGCACCGCGACGTAGCCGAACAGCGCCAGGTCGATGTTCGCCGGGCCGCCGCGCTCTTCGAAGCGGAACGTCAGCAGCGGCGACTCCCACGCCCACACGTCGTTGCGGTTGAAGATCAGTACGTCGGCGTCACCCGCCGCGTTGCCGCTCATCGACCAGGTGGGCAGGTTCGGGAGGCCGTCGACGAACCAGCCCTGCGTGATCGCGTTGCCGACACCGGCGGAGTTCTGCGCGCCGATGCTCGGCAGCAGTGGGCGGCCGTTGCTGTCGACCGCCGTGGCGTAGCCGGTGGTGCCTTCCTGCGAGAGGTGCGCCACGGTCGGCGCCGCGAAGCGGTGGAACGGGAACTGCGCCAGCACCGCGCGCTCGGCGGCCAGCAGCTTCTCGCCGCCGTAGGTGCCGGCCGCGGCCGAGCCGCCAGTGGAGGTGTACACCCACGCACCGGACGGGACCTGGCCCGTGGTGATGGTGCCGCCCTGGCCGTTCGAGCCGTTCAGCTCGGCGTACAGCTTCGCCTCGGCGTTCTGCGAGTACGCCTCGGACATCGCCTGCGTGGCGATGGCGTCGATCGCCGGGTTCGAGCTGTCGGCGATCTCGCGGGTGATGGTGAACAGACCGGAGACGGCGTTCGGGGTGACGGTCTTGGTGCCGATGGTCAGCGTGCCCGAGGTCGGGTTCGTGCCCTCGGTGTGGTTGCCCGCCATGCCCGAGCTCGAGGTGTACGCCGGAATGGTGAACGGCGTCGCGTCCGACAGCGAGCCGCGGGAGACCGAGCCCCACAGCGGCCGGCCCTGCAGCAGCTGCGTGACGTAGAGGTCCGGGCGGTAGCCCGGCGGGATCACGGCCGCGGCGTTGCTCGTGGTCGCGCCGGCGAACACGGCCGAAGTCGCCTGGTGCGAGGCGCGGCGCTGCGCGTCGGTCAGCTGCAGGGAGAACTTCTCCAGCCGCGACCGGGCGTCCACGTCGCCCTCGGTGCGGGACTTCCACGCGTCCTTGATCATCGACGGACCGTGACCGTCCATCTGGTACACCAGCGGTTCGCTGGTGACCGTGGCAGCATGCCCGGCGGGGATGACTTCCCGGCCCTGCGGCGCGGGGAGCTTGGCGAACGCCTCGGCGACGGCCGAGCCGATCGCCTCGGACAGGCCGGCGGTGAACGCCGCGAAGTCGGGTGCCGCGCCCGCGGCCGGCGGGGCGGTGGTCTGCGGCTCGGCCGTGGGTGCGGTCATGGTGGGTTCCTTCTTCTCTCGGGTGGCGGCGACGGACGCGACTCGCGCGCCGTCGAAGGCAGGCATGGCGGTCAGGGCGACCGCGCGCAGCGTGGCGCTGTAGACCAGGCACACGGTTTCGTCGGTGGGGTCGGGCTCCCAGCCGTCGCCCTGCTCGAAGTCGACTTCGATGGAGAACCCGTCGTAGACGTGGTCCTCGGCCAGGGCGAGCATCGAGTCACCGTCGGGGCCGCGGCCGATGCGGAACGCGGCGGCCAGGCCGGCGTCGGTGCTGGCGAGGGTCGAGGCGTAGCCGAAGGACTGGTAGCGGTCGTGATCGCGGTTGAGCTTCACGCGGGTGGAGTCGCCGCCCCAGTGCAGCGAATCCTTGGCGAACTTCCACTTCCGGCCACCCGAGCGCGCGACCGCGCCCCAGGGCACCGCCGTGCCGGAGACCGTCCGCTTCGCGCTGTCCACTTTGAACTCGGCGGCGGACGGGTCGGCGGCGAAACCGAGCGTCAGGGTGCCGGGGTTGTCGTCGGCGAACCGGACCGTGGGGAAGGGCAGTGCAGCGGACACGGGGGTCTCCTGGGCTTTGGTGCCCGGCGTCGGCGGAGTCGGGGGAAGCGCCGGCGCCGGGGGCTTGGGGACGGTCGCGGTGGGGATGTTCTCCAGCCGGGCGATCCGTTCGTCGTTGTAGACACCGACCTCGCGGCCAGCCTTGTACGCCTGCATCCGGGTCAAGGTGTCCGACTTGAGGAAATGGGCGTACTCGTAGCGGGCCAGGTAACCCCGCGGCAGCACGTCGTTCATCGACATGCGGTCCTCGATCGCCGCGGCGTAGGCGCGCAGCGTGAAGTCGATGAGGTCGAGGCGCCGCTGCTCGGCGTTGGCGTAGGTGCGCGAGGTGGTGGACACGCCGAGGTCTTCCGGGTCCAGCCCTGTGAGTCGGGAGATCTCCAGAACGGCGTAGTCACGCGAGGATGCGAGCTGCAGCTGCTCGGGCGACCACTGCAGGGTGTTCGCCTTGAGCGCGGCGCCGACGTAGCCCCAGGCGCGTTCCTGGTTGGCCTTGGCCCACTCGTTGAGGATGTCCTGGACCTCGTCGGGGGTGGGGTCGGTCATCCCGTCGGCGGGCGAGAAGTAGCCCAGCGGCAACGGGTCCGACGCAGACCGCGACGCGGCGGCGTCGAGCATCAGCGCGATGCGGATCGCGCGGGCGCCGGCGACCAGCAGCGGGTCGCTCGGCGCGTCGATGCGGATCAGCTCGGCGTCCGGGACGTACTCCCACGCCGAGCCCTGCGGCCGGCCGGTCGTCGAGGAGACGTAGACCTTGGAGTCCTCCTGGACGTTGACCGTGCGTGCGTCGAGCTTGCGGATCTTGGTCGGGTAGCCGTGCCAGCCGAACTCCAACACCCGCCACCAGGCCACGCCCTCGAACAGCAGATCCTCGATGGTGCGGGTCATGGTGATTGACCGCGCTACGTCCGGTTCGGGCTGCAGCAGCAGCGTGTACGTGTCCTCGACCACCGCACGCGTCGGTGCGTGGGTCTGTAGGGGCAGCGCGCCGAGGGTGCCGCAGATCAGGTCACGGGCCCGCTTCACGGCCGGCACCGACATGGCCATGCGGCGCGACACTCGGGTGGAGAGCAGCCCGTCCGACAGTGGGCCGCCGGCGGCCATCTCCGGCGGGATGTCGAGGGTGAAGTTGAGCGGCCGGGCCCAGCGGGGAGTGTCCACGGGGTCGGCCTGGGCGCGGACGCGCTCGGGTGCGGGCGCGGGGCCAGCGCCCCACGTGAAGATGTCCCGCAGCAGTCCCACACGATCAAGATACGGTCGGTATCTGGATACCGTCATCATTCGAGCGTTGGTGTGGGCTACTCACTACGGGGGCGCGCTACCACCACGAGCGGCCGAGCCGCTGGCGGCGGGAGGGTGCGCGCCAGGTGCACGGCGCCGGCCGCGGCGTACGCCGCATCGCAGTGTCCGGCGCCCTTACGGGTGAAGCGCCAGGCGTCGCCCTGGCGGGCCCGCTCCGCGCTCGTCACGTGCGCGGTCAGCAGCTCGTCGTCGGAGTGGGCGATCTCGCGTCCGCCGATCATCTCGGCGAAGCCCATGCAAATCGAAGCGCCGTCCTTGCGCAGCTCGTCGACCTCGGTCCCGCGCGGCGGCCACGCGGCGCGCGGACCCTGCTTGCGGTCCGCCAGCTCGGCGGCGACGGCGGCGGCCGGGCCGAGAGGAAACCACCCGAGCTTGCGCGGCTTCATCTTCGCCACCAGGGGCGGCAGCTCGCGGCGCAGCTGCTGCGTGGCGTTCGGCCCTTCCCAGCGGCGCACGACCTCGATGCGCACTCGCCCGTCCGGAAGCAACGCGGCCGCGACGAGCGTGGCGTGCTTGCCGTCCAGCGACACGTCGACCGCGGCCGCGACCCGGCCGCGCACGTCGTCGAGGGTGCCCGGGTCCGCGCAGTCGGCCCATGCGCCGGCGTCCACGGCCGGGTCGAGCATCGGCACCTTGATGCACAGGATCTCGGTGAGAAACCCGGCCAGCTCCTCGCCGCCGGCCTTCTCGGCGCGCAGGGCGTCGCCCAGCAGCGAGTCGGCCTCGGTGCGGCGGCCCAGGTTGGGGTTGGCCATCGCCAGCGCGCGCACGTCGGTCGGCTTGGATCCGAGCGGAGCGCTCCACTCCAGCAGGCCGAGCCGCCGGTCCCCCTCGCCGGTCTCGATGAACTGCATCGCCGAGGCGCGCAGCGAGTCCAGTACCACCGACCGGTGATCACCCTGGTTGCTGATCGCCCAGACCTGCGCGTCCGGCACCGCGTTCGTCGCCGGCACCGCGGCGTTCCACGCCGTCCAGTCGTGGTGTTCGCGCAGCTCGTCGAGGATCAACCGGTCGATCGTGAGCGACCGGCCGCCCTTGCGGTTCGACGCGGCGATCTTGTACCGCGTTTTGTAGATCGTGCGCAGCGTCTGCTCGCCGTTCGCGCGGCGGACGCCGTTCACCGGGATGTCCTCGGCTAGCGCGTCGGAACCTTCAGCCAGCTCGACAGCCTTCTCCCAGGACTCGCGCGCGTAGTCGAGGTTCGTGCTTGTGCCGAGCACCAGGCGTCGCTCTTCGATGAACATCCAGAAGAGCACCAGGATGACCAATAGCTCGGTCTTGCCCTGCTGGCGGGCGACCAGGATCAGCAGCACGCGGAACCGTGGCCGGCCGTCCGGCAGTAGCTCGCCGGCGTGGATCGCCGCCCACCGCTGCCACGGGTCCAGCGGCCGCTCGAGCGTGTCCCGGGCGAAGTCCTCGACCTCGAACCCGTACGAGGTCTCGGGCGTCAGCGCGCACCCGCATCCGCACGGACCGGGCGGCCCCTCGATCAGCGGTCGCGTCCAGATCCGCGGCAGCGTCGAGCCCAGCACCGCACCGGCCTGCGACACCTCCGCCGCGCTCATCAGCCGGTTCCGTCCGTCTGCCGGGCGACGCGACGCGCCTTCAGCTCGTCCTTGGCCAGCTGCGCCGCCGAGCGGGCCGTCGGCGCGGCCTGGGGCACGATGGATTTCCGGGCCGCCGGCGTCGCGCCGAGTTCGGTCAGCACCGCCAGCAGCTTGCCCGCCAGCTCGGCCAGCGTCCGCCCGGACTCCTCGGCGTCGATCGCCGCCCCGAGACGCAAGGCAAGCGCGATCGCGGCCTGGTCCTCCCCGTCCAAGTCAAGCTCGGCCAGCGCGACCCGGATGGCGCCCAGCACGTCGCCGGGGTCGGCCAGGGCGCCCGCGCCGGTCACCGCGGGTCCCCGCAGAGCCCGGGGAGAGAGAAGATGACGGGGACGTGGATCAACCGGCCAGGGGGGTCCGGGAAAAACCGCAGGTCAGAGGCACTGTCCACTGTGTTTCCGCATTTCCGCAGGTCAGAGGCTTTTGCGGGTCGACGTGTCGCGGGCATGGTCACCACCTGGTCATCGGTCGGGGGGCAGGGTCGGCCATGCGCGCGGTCTCGCGGGCGGCGGCGCCGGCGGCTCGGTTGCAGGTGCGGTGTTCGGGCCCGGAGTACTCCCGCTTGTTGGTGCCGTCGACGTGGCCGAGGTCCCAGGGTTCGCCGGGTGCGATGAGGTAGCCGCAGCGTGCGCACGGCACGGTGCCGAGCGCCACGGTGGGGGCGAGCTGTGCGCGTAGCTGCTGGTGCCGGGCGCCGTAGCCCTTGCGGGTGGTGTCGCCGGGGCGCTGGTGGTCAGCCATCGCCGCCGAGTCCGATGTAGACGCGCGCGCCGATGGCGTCGCAGTAGCGGCGGATGGTCGACATGCGCGGGTCGTGGCGCCCGTTGTCGATGGCGCACACGGCCTCGCGGGTCAGGCCGGCGCGGTGCGCCGCCTCGGTCTGCGTGAGGCCAGCCTGCTCGCGCAGCATCCGCAGGTGCCGGCCGACACCGGTCGTGTCGTTCGCCATGCACGCATTCTAACCGTCTAACCACGTAAGACAGTTAGGTGATCGGCGCGGCGTGTGACTAGCAGGTACCTTGGAAGTTCGGCAGCCAGCGCGAGTAGATCGACTGCAACGATCGAGTGACGCTGGTAACAGGACAGCTGCCTGGCGGTATAGAACTGTCGGTCCGGTCTGCATGATGGACGTATGGGACGGGAGGCGAGCATGACCAGGAGCGCTACTCGCTCGGTGGGCGTGGTCGAGCTGACCGACACCGAGTCCGCAGCGATGTTCGACCGCGTGGCCCGGCGCGAGATGGGCATCTCAGGCGCCGAGTTTCTGGAGCGCTTGGACGCGGGCGAGTGGGATGACCTCAACCAGGACGACGTACCGGGACTCTTGAGCGTCTGGATGTACCTGCCTGCCGTTCGCTGAGGCTTCGACTAATGCCCGGTCACGAACCGAACGAAGCAGTTCACGAGTTCCTTGATCCACTTGAGGATGCAGCAGCGGTCCTCGACGGGTTCAGCAAGCTGCTCGTGCTCGGCAAGAAGGGGCTATATCGGGTCGGCCAGATCTACATGTGGTCACTGAACGGTGAAGCAGGGATGCCGCTGCGTAGCAATGACGGCGGCGACATCGGGATCTTCCGCGCTGCGATGCACTTCGAAGTGATCGAGGCTGACCCCGCGAAGTATGGCAAGCCATACCGGGTTACTACCCGCGGGTACAGCTACGGCCTTGAGGAGAAGCCGAAGCGTGGCGTAGCTGGAAATGATCTTTGGCGAATGGACTGGCATCCGAACGGACGTAGCCCTGTCGACTACCCCCATCTCCACATCGCGCCCAACATGAAGGCGCACCAGCCGACCCCTCGGCTCACCTTCGAGAAGGCCGTCGAATGGTGCATCGGGTTCGACGCGAAGCTGTGTTGCTCGCCCCAGGAAGCGCTTAGCACCCTGCTGCTGTCCGAGACGAACCATCGGCTGAACCGCACGTGGAACGAGCGCCCCGGAGAACCGGTCGGTTAACGCCGGGCTCTAACGGTTGATCATGGCGTAGTTGAGCGGCGCCGTCTGCGCGAATCGGCTACGACTGGTTCGTGACTCCTGAGGAACGTTCGCGGGCAGGCCGGCTGGGGATACTGACCCGTCTTGCCTGCGAGGACCGGACCGAGATGACTTCAGCAGCTCGAGCTGCTGCTGCCGACCGCTTCGAGCATGAGGTGGATCCTGACGGCGTGCTCGAACCAGCCGAACGAGCCAAGCGCGCCGAGTACGCCCGTCGGTTGTGGTTTACCCAGCTGTCGCGGAAGGGCGTCGAGGCGCGGAGGCGTCGCGCTCAGGGCGACCGGGTTGGATGACGCCGAGATCCGGGCAGCCGCTGCCCGGGTAGGCCGGGCGCTCGGAGACCTCATGGTCGCGGTGGCGAACTCGCGTCCGGCCGCGAGCTCATCGAGGCAGCGAGACCCGAATCAGCCTCCGCGGGTTGCCTGGCGACCGCGGGAGGTCGCCAAGCTCACCGGTCTCGGTTACGACACCGTCTTGGGGCTGATTCGCAGTGGTCAGCTCGGCGCTGTGAAGGTTGGGCAGACCTACGCTGTGCCGGACGCCGAGCTGGACCGCTTCCTCACGCTGGATGCGCAGCCGCCGGCGCCTCCGCCGGGTCTGGCCGACGTGTCGGCGTTGGGCGCGACGCCCCGGTCGGTGACGCACCACCGGAACCGCACTCTTCGCGGGTAGATCATCCGATCCGGGACAGGTAGGGGCGCCACGGCAGCTCGAGCTCGCCCATGCGGCCGAAGCGGTTCTTCGCGATGTCGATCGACAGCATGCCGTTGGGCTCGCCCTCGTCGTCGTACTGGCGGGCCAGCAGGATGACGGCGTCGGCGTCCTGCTCGATGCTCCCGGACTCGCGCAGGTCCGAAAGGCCGGCCTTGCCGCGCGCGACGGCGTTGCGGTTCAGCTGCGCCGGGACGACAACCGCGCAGTCGAGCTCGCGAGAGAGCTGCTTGAGCCCGCGGGAGATCGCCGATACCTGCTGTTCGCGCGGCATCCGGCGGTCGCCGTTGAGGAGCTGCAGGTAGTCGATCACGACCACGTCGAGGCCGCCGCGGCGCTTGAGCGCGCGGCACTGCGCCGCGATGTAGCCGAGTGTCAGGTCCGGGCGTTCGTTGATCGTGAGCGGGAAGTCTTGCGCGCGGGCCCGGTACTCGTGGAAGTTGCGCCACGAGTGGTCCGACAGCTCACGGCGGGTGATCTCGCCCATTTCGACGGTGGCGCCGTTGGACACGATCCGGCCGGCGACCTCGACCGAGCCCATCTCGACGGAGAAGATCGCGGCGGGGTGGCCGAGGCTCGCGGCGTGCTCGGCGATCTGGTGCGCGGCGATCGACTTTCCTTCGCCGGGCCGCGCGCCGACGATGATCATGCGACCCATGTGGAGCCCGCCGGAGAACCGCTCGTTCAGCTCGTCCCACGGCGTCGGCACGTACCGGTAGGTTTCCGGGCTCCGGAGCGCGGCGTCCAGCTCGGTGAGCACGTCCCGGAAGGTCCGGGTGTGCTCGTCCTGGCCGAGTTCGGCGGTGTCGAGCTTGCCCAGCTCCTCGTGTGCGGCGGCGAGCGCGGCCGAGCCGTCGGTGGCGGCCATCGTGCGTTGCTGAATCCGCACGGTGGCCTCGACGACGCGCCGGAGCGCACCGCAGCGCGTGACCTCGGCGAGCGCGTGCGGGAAGTCCGCCGGATTCGGGACGGCGCCGAGGAACCGGGCCAGCGTGCGCTCGGCGAGCTCGCCGGCGGTGTCGGCGGCCGCGGCGACGGTGCGCGCGGTGACCGGCTTGCCCGCGCCGTGGAGCTGCTGTGCGGTCTCCCAGAGGCCGCCGTACGCGGCCACGGAGAAGTCGGCCGGCTGGACCCGCACCAGGGCTTCCTCGCGGAGCTCACGCGCGGTGATCGTGGTCAGGAGGCTGATCAGGTAGCCCTCTTCGGCGACCGGGCGCAGCTGCGCCAGCGCCTCGGCGGCCAGGTTCGGCGCCGGGTATTGCACGTCGTCGTCGGTCATGCCGCGGCCTTCCCGGTCAGCTTCGCCAGCGCGGCGCCGCGGTGGTCCTCGATCCAGGCACGGGCCGAGGTGCGGAAGAACGCGGCGATGGCGTCCTTGCCGTCGATGGTGACCGGGATGTCCGGCCGGTCGTAGCGCTCGCCGAGCACGCGGGCCACTCCGGTGGCGTCACCGGCCTGCCAGCGCTCCCGCAGCCAGTCGGCGGGGTCCCCGGTCGGTTTCGGCGTCTGCGCGGCCACGGGCCCGTTCAGCTCGTCGTCCCAGCACCCGTTGTGGAGCCACGTCGTCGGGATCTTGATCTTCTCGCGTTCGCGGCCGACCTGGGCGACGTACGCGGCGTACCGGCGGGCACCCGCGGTGATCGTGGCCGCCGGGGTGCCGGCCTTGACCGCCGCGCCGAACTTGGCCCGTGCGCCCTTCTTCGCCTCGCGTCGGGGGTAGACCGACCAGAACTCGCCGAACGCCGTGTCGATCGCCTTGGTGCTCATCGCGTCCGACCGGCGACGGTTGGACGAAACGGAACCGACAACGGAAGGTGACTTACCACCTTCCCCTACCCCTTCCCCTACCCCGCAGCTTTTCTGCGGCCGTTCACTTTTTTTCTGATCGGCGATTCTGTCCGATGTGGAATTTCCACTCTGGACAGTCGCCGAAGTGGCCTCGATCTCCGCCACGGCGGTGTCCGGGTCCAGCTCGGCGGCGGCCTGACGGGCGTCCTCGGTGCCGACCTTGCGCAGCTCGGCGGCCAGCACGCGGCGCAGCGCCTCGGACTGCACCTGCAGCGCCACCTTCAGCGCGTTCTTGAACACCTTGCCGTTGCTGGACACGCCGTCGTTGCGCATGAACGTGCGCACCAGCAGCTCGCCGGTGTCCTCGTCGAGCACGACGTACCGCTTCGCGGCCAGCCCGGCCAGCGCGGCCTCGACGCGTTCGGGCGTCATGTCCTCGGCGAGCCGCGCCCATGGGCGCGGCGTCAGCGCCAGCACGCCGGCGTTGCTGATCGTGGGCTGCGACAGCAGCGCCTCGAAAAGCCACTGCTGGTCCACCGTCAGGGCCCGGAAGTCTGCGTCCCGCCAGATGCGGCACAAGATGCGTGCGTGTTCGCGCGCCATCACGCCACCCTTTCCAAGAGCATGTTTCGCACGGACCAGCGGACCCACCGCTGGCCGGCCTGGTAGTCCACCGACCGGTCGAGCGCGTCGACGCGCTGCAACAGCGCGGCGCACTCGGCGGGGTCTGGGTCGGCGTCGAGGAGGTCGCCGAGCGCGGCGAGAGTCGCCATCAGCTCGGCGTGGGCCGAGTCCGCGACCCGGTACTTCTCGGCGTCGGCGCGGGCGGCCGCGGTCACGCGGGTGATGTCCACCCGAGCGACCGCGACCACCTGCAGCACGGCGTCCACAACGGACTCAGCCACCGGTGCCGCCGGGCGTGCCGAGCAGGCCAGCTTCGGCCGACTCGTCGCCCAGCTCCCTGAGCACGTCGAACAGCGACGGCTCGCGGCCGAGCTTCACCCGCACCAGGTCCGTACGGGCCTGCCCGCGGTCGATTTCCTCGGCGGTGATCACCGGTCCTGACTTCGCCGCGATGCGCCGGGCGATCTCCGCGGCCGGGACGCCGGAGCAGATGGCCACCGCGGCGCCGTCCATGACCTCGGTGCCGTTGCGGCGCCTGAAGTGCCTGGCGTGCAGCGCGAAGTCCGACGCGGTCTTGTACGTGAACTCAGGCATCGTCGTCCTCCTCGGCGCGCTCGGCCTGGCGCTGGCGGATCAGCGTGATCAGCTCGCGCACGACGGCCTCGTCGTGCGCCTTCAGCGCCTTCTTCGTCGGGTTCGCGCGGCCGACCCGCAGGCCGGCCAGCACCCCACCCGTCCAGCCGATCGCAAGGAACGCGAGCAGCCAGGAGATCAACACACCGTCGCTCATGCCGCCCCCGCCCCGAAGTTCCGGCCGTACCACGCACGCGCCTCGTCGGTGGCTTCCCAGATGACCCACTCGGACCCGCGGTGACGCCGAGTCCGAGTGGAATCGATGACGTACCCGGCTTCGGCCAGCTCGCCGCGCCGGGGCCGCACACTGTTCGGCAGCAGCTGCAGGTCCCTGCTCGTCTCGTAGTCCGTGACGCCGTTCGGCGCCTCGACGACGTAGCGCAGAATCACCGCCCGCTGCGAGCCGGTGCGCGGAGCGACGAGCCGCGCCGCGCGCGCCGAGGTCGTCGGCGGATCGGCGGTCACGAGGCCCTCGGTGGGCCGGGTGACCTCGGCGTCCCGGACGGCGGCCGCCGCCGCGCGCCGGGCCTCGAGGTCGGCGAACGCTGCACCGATGCGTGCCTGCGCGTCGTCGAGCGTGATGACCCCGGCTCGCGCCTGCGCGAGGTAGGCCGTGACGACCTGCCGGAGCCGCGTCGTGGTGAACACCGGCGGCGCCGGGTCGGCGGGCAGCTGATCGAACAGCGACAGCTCGGTCATCGCCCGACCTCCTGCTCGATGTCGGCCAGCCGCTCGACCTTGTCCAGCAGCTGCTCCAGAAGGGCGTCGATCCGGCCGAGCCGGAACGCCAGGTCGAACTCGCCCGGCGTCTCGGAGGCGGCCGCCGAGGGGGTCGCGGCCGCCGCGTCCGAAGTGGACAAAACCTGGTCAGACACCGGACACCTCCGCGACAGTTTGTGCGGCCTCGAAAGCCGCCTTGGCCTGCAGGTATGACACCTCTCGCGATGTCACGAGCAGCGTCGCAATGCACGCGATCGCCTCCACCTGGGTGCCGACGAGCGCGACAGCCTCCGCCGTCCAGGCCGCGCGCTGCTGGTCGTCCACGCATGCCAGCTCGGCGTCGATGTCGTCTTGGTCGCACGCGTCGTGGTAGTCGCCGACGAGCTCAAGCCGACGGCCGGGCACGCGCTCGATGAGCCGCTCCAGCTCCAGACGCCCAGCTTCGGGACCGGCCATGGCGACGATCACGTTGCGGCGCGGGTTGTCATCGACTTCCCGGATCACGCCGCCGGAGATGCCCAGCTCTGGGTCCGACGTGATGGTGACCTGGTCGAAGTTCACACCCAAGGCGAGCGCCGCGACCGCGTGGCCAGCCTCGTGGTGGGCGATCACCTCGGACGGCAGCAGCGTGCCGTCGTTGTGGGGAACGAAGTCAGGCACGGTCCGCCTCCACGGCGTCCTCGGCGGCCCACAGCTCTCGGCACGATTCGATCAGCCGCGCCCGCGCGTCGGCCTCGACCTCGGCGATCGTGCGGCCGGTCCGGGCAGCCTCGTCCGCGTTCAGCCGCTTGCACGCGGCGTCGGCGATCAGGAACGCGCCACGCCAGTCCGGCGGCTCCTGCAGCATCAGCGCCTCGATCTGGTCGACGAGCGAGGCCAAGTCGCTCGTCGACACCGCCTGCGCGGCCGTGGAGGCCGTCACAGCGCACCGTCCAGGATGGCGACGGCCTGCGCGTGCGCGGCGGCTGACTGCGGTGTCTGGGGCGTCGCGTTCATGTCCCAGCCGTCCGCCCGGCGGATGAGCCACTGATACGCCAGCAGCATCCCGAGCGTGCCCGGGTCCGGGTGCTCCGCGTACTTGGCGGGCACCAGCGAGTCGCACCACGTCCAGTAGGCGTCCTCGCCGCCGAGCTCGTCGACCCGCTCGAACATCAGCTCGGACGCCTCCAGGAACAGCGCCTCGTCGCCGCGGAAGAATCCGGTGAGAAGCGTCTGCCCGAAGTCGTTGCCCAGCAGCGCCTCCCGAACCTCGGGAATGTCGACCGACCGCCTCGATTCTGCGCTGGTCACGGACGGTGTGACACACTGTGTGCTGGACATGTTCTCTCCTGAGTTCGTGTTCATGGACCGTCCGGCGGTACCGGCAAGTTCGGCCGGGCGGTCCTTCTGCTGGGTGGTCTTCATGGTGATCACGCGCTCTGCTCCGCGAGTTCGAGGTCGAACTTCTCGATCTCGGCGAGCGGGTAGAGCACGCGGCGCCCGACCTTGACGCCACGGGGGCCGTAGCCGGTCATCCGCCAGTACCGGACGGTGGCGTCAACGGTGCGATATCTGGCCGCGACCTCGCCCGTTGTCAGGTAGTCGGCCATACGGTCACGCTGACCGAAGCCCGTCACGTGATCACCTCGGCGGTTGACCCCGTATCGAGCAGCGCAATCAACTCACTGGTGACCACCCGATACCGAGTCCCGATCTTGAGGACCCGGACCGGAAAGGTGCCTGTCTTCACGGCGTCATATGCACCGTTTCGGCCAAGCCCCAAGGGACGGCCAGCGGTGACTACGTCCACGGTTGCAGGCCACTGTCTGATCTCTTCGAGGGTTGGCGGCTGAGCCACCTGCGCGATGCGCTTAGTTCTCATGCCGCAGGAGCGTATGCGTCTGCCGAGTAGATTTCAAGCCACCGGAGCAGGTAGCGTGTCGTCCCATGACGGAGAGGGATGACAAGGCACCGGACGACATCGACCGTGACTACTGGCTCACAGAGGGCTACGAGGGCTACGTCGAAGGCATGAGGCACGACGCAGGTGTGCCATACATCACCGGCCGCGTCCCGCCAAAGATCCTCGAGAAGTTCACCAGAGAGCAACTCCTACAGGAACTCGATGCCGCGTACTACACGTATGAAGGCATGCTGGGCACGGAAGCGCGGTACCGCAAGGAATGGGAGAAGCCTTCCCTGAGCGTTTCCAAGGCGAAACCTGCCCGCGAAGACTTTGACGAATTCGAAGAGGTCCTTTCGGGCAAGATTCGGCAGTTGCGCATAGATCGAGGCTGGTCGCAGGAGGATTTAGCTGAGCAGCTTGAAGAAATTGGATTCAAGATGCATCAAACCACGATAGCCAAACTCGAAAGCGGGAAGCGCCCAATTCGAGTTTCCGAAGTGTTTGCGCTTGCATTCATTTTCAGGCTGCCGATGGAAGCGCTCTGGTCATTGCCGACTCCGCACGAGCCAGTACCCCTAAAGCGGATGCGAGAGGAATTCGATCGCATTAACGCAGAGCTACGCGATGCTGAATCCGATTTGCGCCGGACAAACTTGACAATACGAGAGCTTCAAGATCACAAGTCCGAACTTGCCCGCGAGATGAACGAGGCCGCCACAACCGCCCCCGAGAATCGGATAAACGCCAACCTCGAACTCCACCTGCGAAAGCTAGGGCTCCCACCAACGAATGAGATCGCACCAGATAGGTTCCAAAGCGGCCATCTGATCGAGTATGCAGCGCAGCGGGACCGCGCAGCGAGAGCAATACTTCGAGTCGAGGAGGTTAGCGCCGATGTTACTTCAACCGACAGGGAAGAATTACGACAGGCAGCCATCGAATCCCTTCACGAGGCGATCACGGATGCACGCTATGCACTTGAGAGGCAGTGGCGCTCCGGAAGATACGCTGCAAACAACCGTGTCGAAGTTAGCGCACCGAACAAGGAAACACTCGAACAAGTCACACGAACACGGATTCTTCAAGCTCAAGACGATTTGAAGCACGCTACCGCAGCCGAGGAGCGCGCATACGCCGAATTTGACGCAGTACGCAGCGAGATGGCCAAGGCTCACACTCAGGCCGATCGGGAGGCACTCCAGGATCGCCACGAGGTAGCGGAACAAGATTACAGGGCCGCGATGATGAGGCTGAAACTGGTCACAGACCGTCTGCGTGAGCTCGAAGGTGTCGACACTACGACACCTTCTCCCAAGGCATAGCGAGGATCCTGGAATGGGCTACACCAAAGACCTGTGGACCCGGCCGGAGAAGCTGCCCGACGGGAAGATGAAGCGCGTGCCGAACGCCCGGTGGGGCAAGGGCAAGCGGTGGCTCGCCTGCTGGCTCGACCCGGACGAGCAGGAACGCACCAAGGCGTTCGTGAACAAGACGCCGGCGGACAAGTACTGGCGCGACATGGAGAGCGCCCGCGACCGCGGCGAGTACATCGACCCGAAGGCCGGCCGCGAGCTCGTCGACAGCATCGCCCAGCGCTGGTTCGGCAGCCGGAAGGTCGACCCGGCGACGGTGATCCACGACGAAGGCGTCTACCGGCTGCACGTCAAGCCAGCGTTCGGCCACCGTCGGGTGAAGGCGGTCAAGCCTTCCGAGGTACAGGCGTTTCAGACGAAGCTCGGCGAGACACACGGCCCGTCCACCGTTGCCGCGGCCCGCCGGATTCTGATCGGGATCTTCGACCTGGCCGGCCCCGACGGCGACGAGCTGATCAAGAAGAACCCGGCCCGCGCACCGATCGTCAAGAAGATCACGACCGAGGACGAGCACGCCGAGCCGGTCGTAGCCTGGGGCGACAGCAGGGTCTTCGCGCTCATCGATGCCCATCCCGACTACCTGCGGATGATGCCGACGGTCCAGGCTGGGTGCGGCCACCGCGAAGGTGAGGTGTTCGCGGTCGCCGTCGAGGACATCGACGAGGGCGAGGGCGTGCTCCACATCCGCAGGCAGATCAAGAAGCTGGGCAAGTCCTACGTGTTCGCCCTGCCGAAGAGCGACCGGACGCGCAAGGTCCCGCTTCCGCCGTCGATCGCGGCGGGCCTACGCGCACACATCGCAGCGTTCCCGCCCCAGCCGCTCACCCTGCCGTGGGAGAAGCCGAACGGCGAGCTGCGCACCCACAACGTCCTGTTCCGGTGGCGCGACGGCGGCCACCTGAAGTCCCGCGCCTACTCGGAGACCACCTGGAAACCGGCGCTCGTCATCGCACAGGTGATCCCGAAGCCGACGAAGGACAACCGCGGCCGGCGCCGGTACGTGACCACCGGGCATGAGGGTACGCACCAGCTACGGCACTACTACGCGTCGGTGATGCTCGCCGACGGCGTGTCGATCAAGGAGCTGTCCGAGTACCTCGGCCACAAGGATCCGGCGTTCACGCTCCGGATCTACAGCCACCTGATGCCGGACTCGCACGAGCGCGCCCGGCAGGCGATCGACCGGCGGCTGTTCCGCCCGCGCGCCGTCAGCTGACGGAATATGGACGGAACGGCGACCGGTAACGACCAACGACAACCAACCGATGGAGCCGATGTGACTACCCGCGAAACACGGCGTGACCTGCGCGAACTCAGCCCTTCAGCAGGGCCCGAGCCATCACGACCTTCTGGATCTGGTTCGTGCCCTCGTAGATCTGGGTGATCTTCGCGTCGCGCATCATGCGCTCCACCGGGAAGTCGCGGGTGTAGCCGGCGCCGCCGAAGAGCTGGACCGCGTCCGTCGTCACCTCCATCGCGATGTCGGACGCGTACGTCTTCGCCGCCGAGGCCATGAAGCCCGCGCGCTTGTCGCCGCGCTCGGAGGCCGCCGCCGAGGCGTACACCAGGTGGCGGGCCGCCTCGATCTTCGTGCCCATGTCGGCCAGCATGAACTGGACGCCCTGGAACTCCGAGATCGACTTGCCGAACTGCTTGCGGTCCTTCACGTACGCGATCGCCGCGTCGAGCGCGCCCTGGGCGATGCCCAGCGCCTGCGCGCCGATCGTCGGGCGGGTGTGGTCGAGCGTGCGCAGGGCCGTCTTCAGGCCCGTGCCCGGCTCGCCGATGATGCGGTCCTCGGGGATCGTGCAGTTTTCGAAGTAGATCTCGCGCGTCGGGGAGCCCTTGATGCCGAGCTTCTTCTCCTTCGGGCCCACCGAGAAGCCCGGGTCGTCCTTGTGCACGACGAACGCCGAGATGCCGTTGGCCTTCTTCTCCGCGTTCGGGTCGGTCACGACCATCACCGTGTACCAGGACGACTCGCCCGCGTTGGTGATCCAGCACTTGGTGCCGTTGAGCACCCAGTGGTCACCGTCGAGCCGGGCGCGCGCACGCATCGACGCCGTGTCCGAGCCCGCTTCGCGCTCCGAGAGCGCGTACGACGCCGAAGCCTCGCCCGACGCGATCGAGGGCAGCACCAGCTTCTTCACGCTCTCCGAACCGGACAGGATGATCGGCTGCGTGCCGAGCTTGTTCACCGCCGGGATCAGCGACGCCGACGCGTCGACCCGCGCGAGCTCTTCGATCACGATGCAGGCGCCCACGGCGTCCGCGCCCTGGCCGTCGTACTCCTCGCCGATGTGGACGGCGTTGAACCCGGACTTGACCAGCGCGTTGTACGCCTCGATCGGGTAGCGCTCGTTCTCGTCGACCTCCGCCGCGTACGGCGCGATCTCCTTCTCGGCCAGGGCCCGGACCGCGGCCCGCAGCTCCTCGTGCTCCTCGGCAAGCTGGTACAGGCCGTCGGTCACTTCCGGTCACCTTCTCTACAACGTCGGGAGGGGTGCCGTCGATGTTAGCGCTCGTTCACTGACTGCGGCCGTCCTCGTCCTTGTGTCGTTGACCGCAGAATTCGTACAGTCGAGTGATGCCGCTCACCGCGCCGACGACGCCGCCCGGTTTGCCCGCCTCCCTCGACTACCCCGAAGTCCCCGTCGGTTCGATCATCGCCGCGGGCGCCGCCCGCTGGGGTGACCGGACCGCCTTCGTCCACGACGACCGCAGCCTCACCTTCGCCGAGACCTATCGCGCGGCCTGCCGCTTCGCCCACGCTCTGCGGGCACAAGGCGTGGGCCGCGGCGACGTCGTGGCGCTGCACCTGCCGAACTGCCTGGCCTTCCCCATCGCCTACTACGGCACGTTGCTGGCCGGGGCGACCTTCAGCCCGGCCAACCCGCTGCTCCCGCCGGACGACCTCGCCTTCCAGCTCGCCGACTGCGAGGCCGCCGCCGTCGTGACGTTCGGGCCGGTCGCCGGGGTGCTGGCCAGCGTCGCCGACCGGATCCCGGCACGGCTGACGGTCGTCGTGAACCCCACCGCCGACCTGCCCGAGGGCGCCGTCGAGTTCGAGGCGTTCCACGCCGGGCAGCCGGAGGAGCGGCCGGACGCCGGCACGGCGGTCCTCGAGGACCTCGCGCACCTCGCCTACACCGGCGGCACCACCGGCCGGTCGAAGGGCGTGCGGCTGACGCACCGCAACGTCGTGGTCAACACCCTCCAGCACGCGTGCTGGGGTACCGGCTCGGTGCCGGCGCTCGACGAGCACGGCGACGTCACGATCGACCAGATCGGCAGCGAGGACGAGTGGCCGTCGCGGCTCGGCACCGGCGTCGCGATCAACCTGACCCCGTGGTTCCACGCGATGGGCATCATCGGCGGGCTGAACGCGGCCGTCCTCGCCGGCACCACGACCGTGCTCCACGCGCGCTTCGACCCGGCCGCCTACATCGCCGACGCCGAACGGCTGCGGATCACCGGCATCGGCGGCGCGCCCGCGTTGTTCGCCGCGCTGCTCGCGACGCCGGCCTTCCGGACCGCGGACCTGTCGTCGGTGAAGTCGATCGGCTCCGGCGCGGCGCCGATGAACCACGCGATGATCAACGCGCTGCGCGAGCGGTTCCCGGGCGTGGTCGTCGCCGAGGGGTACGGCCTCACCGAAGCGACCATGGGCGCGGTCATCTCCCCGACGTACCGCTCGGGCACGCGCAAGGTCGGCTCGGTCGGCGTGCCGATCTTCGACACCGAGGTCAAGGTCGTCCCCGCCGAGGGCGGCGAAGACCCGCTCCCGGCGGGCGAGAAGGGCGAGGTCTGCCTGCGCGGGCCGCAGATCATGCTCGGCTACCGCAACCGCCCGGAGGAGACGGCGGCCGCCCTGGTCGACGGCTGGCTCCACACCGGCGACGTCGGCATCCTCGACGCGGACGGCTACCTGTCCATCGTGGACCGCAAGAAGGACATGCTGCTGTACAAGGGCTACAACGTCTTCCCGCGTGAGCTGGAGGAGCTGCTGATCACGATGCCCGGCGTCGCGGCGGCGGCCGTGGTGGGCCGGCCCGACACCGAGGTCGGCGAGCTGCCGGTCGCCTTCGTGGTGCCCCGCGGCTCGTTGGACGCCGATGAGCTGATGGCCGCGGTCAACGAGAAAGTGACGCCCTACAAGCGGTTGCGGGAGATCCGCGTGGTCGAGCAGATCCCGGTGTCCGCCGCCGGGAAGGTGCTCAAGCGGGAGCTACGGCAGCAGCTGATCGGCGAGCTGCCCGGCTAGCCGGTCGCCGGACAGGAGCGTGCCGGCCTGCTTGACGTGCTTGAGCAGCGGGGAGACCTCCATGCTCTGCAACCCGGGCAGCGAACCGATCCGGTCCGACGTGAACTCGAACAATTCGTCGAAGTCCCGGCAGTGCGCGACGGCGTGGACGTTGTGCGGCCCGGAAACCGCCGCGGCGAAGGCGATCTCGGGCTTCTGCGCGAGCGTGCGCCCGACGTCCTTGACCGCCGACGGGTGCACGCGCAGCCAGAGGTGCGCCCGGGCGTGGTAGCCGAGCGCCTCGGCCGCGATCTCGACGTCGATGTGGACGACGCGCAGCCGGATCAGTGTCTCCAACCGGCGTGAGGCGCGGCCGGGCGTGAGGCCGGCCGCGGCGGCTAGGTCGACCAGGGCGGCGCGACCGTCCGCGGCCAGGACGCCGAGCAGCTTTTCGTCCTCGGCGGTGAGCTGGACGGGCTCGCGGGCCACGACCGGCGCTTCGGTGAACGGGGACCCCTCGTTCCCGAGCATCGACTCCTGTTCGGGAGTCAGCGTGCCCCGCAGCGCGGCCCAGTAGTGACCGCGGCCGCCGACGAACTGGCGGAGCATCGCGGACGCGTGGATGTCGAGGACGGCCGCGGTCCGCGGCAGCTGCTGGCCGAGCAGGTCGTCCCGCTGTTCCCGGGTCCGCGACCGCACCGCGAACCCGATCTCGGAGCCCCCGGCGCAGAGCCCCACCCAGCTGACGTCGTCGCGCTTCGCGAGGGCGTCGGCGATCGCCGCGACGCTGCCGGGACGGCACCGCAGCCGCACCAGCCACTTGCTCTGGCCCAGCGCCCCCGGGTCGACGATGCCGGCGACGCGTAGGACGCCTTCGGCGCGAAGCCGCCGGTAGCGACGCCCGACCGCGTTTTCGGTGACGCCGAGCGCGGCCGCGATCGAGGCGAACGAGGCCCGCGGAGCGACCTGGAGCGCACGGATGAGACGCACATCCTCGGGCTGCACAGCGACGGATTCGGCCATCGACCCTCCTCTCGTCGAGGCAATCCTACAAAGTTGCTCTTCAGACGGGCGCGGTCGACGGCCGGGCGGACAGACTCGGAGGCGCAGCCGACCGAAGGGAACTGCCATGGAGACCGCCCTCATCATCGGGGCGTCGCGCGGACTCGGGCACGCGATCGCCGCCGAACTTTCCGCCCGCGGGTGGCACGTGATCGGCACCGTCCGCGACCCGGCCGCCCGGACACCCCTGCACGACCTGGCGGCCGCCTCCGACGGGCGCGTCGAGGTCGAGCACCTCGACATCACCGAGCCCGATCAGCTGCCGCCTCTGCGCGAACGGCTCGCCGGCCGCCGGCTCGACGTGCTCTTCGTCAACGCCGGCACCACGAACAACCCGGCGACGCCGATCGGCGAGGTGTCGACCGCCGACTTCGTCGACGTCATGGTCACCAACGCGCTCAGCCCGATGCGCGTCATCGAAGCGCTCCAGGACCTCGTGCCCACCGACGGGCTCATCGGCGCGATGTCCTCCGGGCAGGGCAGCATCACGAACAACACGGCGGGCTCGCGCGAGGTCTACCGCGGCAGCAAGGCGGCGCTGAACATGTTCATGCGCAGCTTCGCCGCCCGGCAGGCCGAGGCCGGGCGGGCGCTGGTCGTCGTGGCACCCGGCTGGATCCGCACGGCCCTGGGCGGGCCGGACGCGCCGTTCACCATGGAGGAAACCGTCCCGAAGGTGGTCGACGTCCTGCTCGCGAAGCGGGGAAGGCCCGGCATCGAGTTCCTGGACCGCGAGGGCAAGACCGTGCCGTGGTGACCGCTAGTGGCCCGTCTTCGCGCGCAGGGCCGCGTCCTTGTCCAGGACCAGCTTCTCGAGGTCGCGCTGGAACGCCGCCATCTTCGAGCGCAGGCCCTCGTCCGACGCCGCCAGGATGCGGACCGCCAGCAGGCCCGCGTTGCGCGCGCCGCCCACCGAGACCGTCGCCACCGGGACGCCCGCCGGCATCTGGACGATCGACAGCAGCGAGTCCATCCCGTCCAGGTACTTGAGCGGGATCGGGACGCCGATCACCGGCAGCACCGTCGCCGAGGCGACCATGCCCGGCAGGTGGGCCGCGCCGCCCGCGCCCGCGATGATCACGCGGATGCCGCGGGCCACCGCCGACGTCGCGTAGTCCAGCATGCGCTGCGGGGTGCGGTGCGCCGAGTAGACGCCGACCTCGTACTCGACGCCGAACTCGTCCAGCGCCGCGCCGGCCGCCTCGAGGGTCGGCCAGTCCGAGTCGCTGCCCATGATCACGCCCACCTGCGGCGCCATAGCTGATCTCCTAGTGGATTTCGTAGCCGTCGAGCCAGACGGCGTGGGACAGCCAGTGCGCCGACAGCAGCGCGCGGTTGCGCAGGTCGTCCATGCGGTCGCCGGTGAAGTTGACGTGCCCGAGCTTGCGCCCCGGCCGCTCCTGCTTGCCGTACAGGTGCACCCGCACCTCCGGGTACCGCGCGAACAGGTGGTGCAGGCGCTCGTCCGGCCCCATCTCGGGCAGCTCCGGCGCGCCCAGCACGTTGGCCATCACGCACGCCGGCGCGAGCAGGTCCGTCCGGCCCAGCGGGTAGTCGAGCACTGCCCGCAGGTGCTGCTCGAACTGCGACGTGCGCGCGCCGTCCATGGTCCAGTGCCCGGAGTTGTGCGGGCGCATGGCCAGCTCGTTCACCAGCAGCCCGGTGTCGGTCTCGAACAGCTCGACCGCGAGCAGCCCCGTGACGTCCAGCGTCGAGGCGATCCGCAGCGCGAGGTCCTGCGCCTCGTGGACGCGCTCCGGAGCGAGCCCCGGCGCCGGGGCCAGCACCTCGGTGTTGATCCCGCCGGTCTGCACCGTCTCGACCACGGGGTACGCCGCGCCCTGGCCGAAGGGCGAGCGGGCGACGAGCGCGGCCAGCTCCCGCCGCATCGCCACCTTCTCCTCGACCAGCAGCGCCGTGCCCGCTTCCAGCAACTCCGGCACGGTCTCGCGCGCGTGCTGAGCGGTGTCCAGCATCCAGACGCCACGGCCGTCGTACCCGCCGGTCGACGCCTTGAGCACGACCGGCCAGCCGTGCTCGCCGCCGAACTTCACCACGTCGTCCACAGTGGACACCTCGGCGAAGGCCGGACCCGGCACGCCGAGGCCCGCCATCATCTCGCGCATCACCAGCTTGTTCTGGGCGAAACCCAGCGCCGCCGGCGCCGGCCGGATGAGGTAGCCCTCCATCGCCAGCGTCAGCAGGTGCTCACCCGGCACGTGCTCGTGGTCGAACGTGAGCACGTCGACCGAAGCCGCGAACTTCCGCAGCGCCTCGAGGTCGGTGTGGTGCCCCAGGGTGACGTCGCCCGCGACGAGCCCCGCGGCTTCGTTCTCCCCCGCCGCGAGCACACGCAGGGACTGGCCGAGGGAGATCGCCGCCTGGTGGGTCATCCGGGCCAGCTGACCGCCGCCCACCATGCCCACGACCGGCAGACCGGTGTGTTTGTCCATAGCGCACTCAGCCTACTGCGCCGATTTTTGACAATCCGACCGGCAGCCACGGCGGAAAGGTGCGGTGAGCGGGTCGGCTCCGGACCGTTTCCGCCTGCTTTCGGCCGGATTGTCAAACGGTCACGACCTGCGGCGACCGCCGGACCAGACGTAGCTCACGCGCCGCCAGACCGAGGATCCCGCCCGCCGCCGCGAGCACGTAGACGTTGCCGACGACCGACCAGCCCAGGCCCCAGCCGAACTCCGTGTCGCCGCCGTTGGGCACGAGCATCACGATCTGCGAGACGAACAGCGCCGTCACCGCCGCCGCGGCCCACCACCGTGCCTTGACCACCAGCAGCGTGAGCAAGGGCACGCACCAGACCCAGTGGTGCGACCACGACACCGGCGACAGCAGCAGCCCGTAGAACGCCGTCACGAGCAACGCCGCCGCGTCTTCCCCACGCCGGTGCAGCCGCACGACCAGCCACACCGCGGGCACCGCGAGCACCGCCGCCACCCCGACCGCGACCGCCAGCGACCAGGAAGCCAGCTCCGAAGCCCGGTTGACCAGCCCGTTGAGCGACTGGTTGAAGATCCAGTGCACCGACCCGACCCGGCTCGGGTCGGTCGCCGAATCCCGCCAGAACCTCGCCGCGTCGACCGGGATGACCGCGAACATCACCGCTTCGAGCCCCACGAACGTGCCCAGGGCCCGCAGCCCGTCCTTCCACCGCCCGGTGAAGAACAGGTGCGGCACGAAGATCAGCGGGGTCAGCTTGATCGCCGCCGCCACGCCGATCAGCACGCCCGCCCAGCGCGACCCGCGCAAGGAGAGCACCAGCACGTCCAGCACCACGAACGCCATCAGTATCAAGTTGATCTGACCCAGGAACAGCGTCTTCCAGACCGGTTCCAGCGCCAGAGCGATGGCCGTTCCCGCCGGGAGCGCCCACCGGCTTCTTCCCAGAAGCGATGAGTGCCCCGGCGACGACGAAACCACCGTGATCACGACCATAAGGGCGACCACCGACAAAACCGCGATCACGCCCCACACCAGGCCCGATGGCACGAGCGCGAGCGGCAGGAACAGCGGCGCGGCGGCCGGCGTGTAGGTGAACGGCAGCCGCACCCAGTCCGGCAGCGCGGTCAGCACGTCCCGCGTGTACAGCGGGTCGCCGTGCAGCAGCGTCAGGGCCCCGGCGCGGTACACGGCGCTGTCCGCACCCAGGTGCCACCCGGCCAGCCAGACGACGACGCCGAGCGCCAGGACAGCAAGCGCCAGAACCCCCGCGAGCACCCGGCCGGTGCGCGCCTCAGACGCCGGTCGCGACGTCGACATGCTCGTCCGGCGCGGCCTTCTTCCGAGCCCGCCGCTGCAGGCCCCAGCGCAGGATCAGCGCCGCGGCCAGCACGACCGGCATCAGGATGTAGGCGTCCCCCAGGATGTTCTGCCACACCTTCCAGTGCAGCTCGACGTTGCGGCCGTTCGGCAGGATCAGCAGCACGCAGCTGACGAACACGAAGGCCACCAGGCCGGTTCCGACCCAGCGCTTCCACGCCGTCTTCGGGGTGGTCTTCGGCAGCCGCGACACCAGCAGCACGATCAGCGGGATCACCCACACCCAGTGGTGCGTCCACGAGATCGGCGAGATCAGCAGCGTCCAGAACGCCGTGACGAGCAGTGCGGCCAGCGCCTGGCCCTTGCGGTGGAAGCGGATCAGCAGCCACAGCGCCGGGATGGCGAGCAGGAGCCCGATGCCCATCGCCGCCGACGACGCCCACGGCGCGAGGTCGGTGGCCCGGTTCATCAGCGCGTTCAGCGACTGGTTGCCCGCCCAGTGCACCGGCCCGATCCGGCCGGTGTCCGGCAGGGTCACGGTCCAGTACTTGGCCGCGTCGTGCGAGTTGATCAGGAACATCAGCCCCTGCAGCACGACGAACGTGGCGAAGCCGCGGATCGCGTCCATCCGCCGGCCGGTGACGAACAGGTGCCCGAGGAAGACCAGCGGCGTCAGCTTGATCGCCGCCGCGACGCCGACCAGGACGCCGCCCCAGCGGCTCCCGCGCGTGCCGATGACCAGCATGTCCAGCAGGATCATGGCCATCAGGATCAGGTTGATCTGGCCGAGGAAGATCGTCCGCCACACCGGCTCGAGGCCGAGGAAGACCAGGAAGAACACGATGGTCGAGCGGGCGGGCGAGGCCCACCAGCGCGGCCCGTCGGCGGCCGGGCGGGGCAGCGCGCCGATCGCGATCCGGATCGACAGGGCCATCGCCGCCAGCGAGACGGCGGTGATCAGGCCCCAGGAGATCTGCGTCGGGAACGCGGCGAGCGGCACGAAGATCAGCGCGGCCGTCGGCGGGTAGGTGAACGGCAGCAGCGCCCACCACGGCTCGGGCGCCAGCGTGTTCGCGTCGTAGAGGGAGTCGCCGTGCAGCAGCGTGAGCGCACCGGCCCGGTAGACCGCGCTGTCGACGCCCAGCACCCAGTCGTGCTGCCAGCCCCAGACCCCGTACCCGATCGCGACCAGCGGGATCACCGCGAGGATCAGGATCGACCGCGGGCGGACGGACAGGCGGGCGAGTGACTTCCGCAGGGCCAGGCGGTGCTGCGATCTGGCCGCGACTGCGCCGTCGACGTCGGTGGATACGGTCCGGGTCACCTCACCAGGAAATCATGACCCGCCTGATCCGGGTTAGAAGGGTCCGGGCGGAACCGGACATTTCACGCGTACTACACGCGTGCGAGGCGGGCCAGCAGGTCGCAGGCCATTTCGTGGGTGGCGGGCAGGCGCACCGCCGATACCCGGGGCCGGCCGGCGTCCGCCAGCTGCGAATCCACGGAAAGCCGCTCGTGCAAGGCCCTTCGCAGCGCGACGCCGTGCGAAGCGACCCGCTCGTCCTTCGGGACCAGCGCGGCCACGACGGACGGCCCCAG
The DNA here is from genome assembly GCF_040682155.1 of Amycolatopsis sp. NPDC051371. Lineage (NCBI taxonomy): Bacteria > Bacillati > Actinomycetota > Actinomycetes > Pseudonocardiales > Pseudonocardiaceae > Amycolatopsis > Amycolatopsis sp. NPDC051371. The sequence continues at coordinate 14,594 of NZ_JBFBAG010000041.1, read as the reverse complement.
CGAGGCGACGCTCTGCCCGCTGTCGAACACCGCCCGCAGCGCGTCCGCGACCAGGATCATCCCGGTCAGCCGCGGGAACCCGGTGACCGTGCTGAGGTCGAGCGAGACGACCAGCAGCACGTGGTCCTCGGCCGCCGGCCGCTCTCGCGCGGCGGCGGCCCGGTAGACCTCGTAGAGCCGGGTGCGCAGGTAAGCGGCCGAAGGCAGACCGGTCAGCGGGTCGGTGACCTCGGTGTGCACGAGCTGGTCGGTCGCGACGTCGGCCCAGGCCAGCGCGGTGGTCCGGAGCAGCCGCGCCGGTGTGGCGTCGACGTCCGGCGAAACGAACCCGTCGCCGCCGTGGTCGAGCACCGCGTGCAGCGCGGCCAGGTCGGCGAGGGTTTCCGCGAGCCCCGCGCCGGCCGCCGCCCGGGCCCGGGCCAGCCCGGCCAGCGCGGTTTCGGCGGCTTCGGCGCCGCCCTTGGCCATCACGGCCGCGCAGACGGCGTCGACTTCGGGCAGCGACCAATCGCTCGGGAACCGCCACCCGGCGGCCATGCTGGCGGTGCGCCAGCGGGCACGCAACGTGCGCAGGGCGCGGTCGGCGAGCGGAGCGTCACCGGGACCGGAGCGCGTAGCCGGAACGTCCACTGGCGGCCTGCCCCTTTCGTCCGGTCCGTGTCGATCTTGCTCGGTGCTTCACGGTGAGGACGTGCCCCAATGGACCCCGTGACGCGTACTCGCGAGTTTTGTTAGGAAGCTTTTCCACGCCGCGACCCGGGAGCGGGTGATTTCGATGCGCCGTCGGAGTCAACACCCCGACCACGACGTGACGGCCCGGGGTGGGTCAGTCACACTTGTCTCGCGTCGCGGACCCGCCTGTAATGGCAGGTCCTGGCCCTAGCCGACCGAGGAGTGCCGTGTCCACCGTTCCCGCCGATCTCAGCGGAAAGAGTGACGCCGAGCTGATCGCCGAGGTCCGCGCCGGGAAGATCGAGTCGTACGGGCCGCTCTACGAACGGCACACCGGTGCGGCGCACAACCTCGCACGTCAGCTGGCCCGTTCGAGTTCCGAAGCCGACGACCTGGTGTCCGAGGCGTTCGCGAAGGTGCTGGACACGCTGCGTGGCGGCAAGGGGCCGGACACAGCCTTCCGGGCGTACCTGCTGACCGCGCTGCGTCACACCGCGTACGACCGCACCCGCAAGGAACGCCGGGTCGACCTCAACGAGGACATGGCGGACGTCAAGGGGGCCGCGGCCGAGGCGCTGACCGTGCCGTTCTCCGACACCGCCGTCGCCGGGCTCGAGCGGACGATGGCCGCGAAGGCGTTCGCCCGGCTACCCGAACGCTGGCAGGCCGTGCTCTGGCACACCGAGATCGAGCAGCAGAGCCCGGCCGAGGTCGCGCCACTGCTGGGGCTGACCGCGAACGGCGTGTCCGCGCTCGCCTACCGCGCCCGTGAAGGCCTCCGCCAGTCGTACCTGCAGGTCCACCTGCAGGAGAACGCCGAGGAACGCTGCCGCGCCTGCGCCGAGCGGCTCGGCGCGTGGACCCGCGACGGGCTGTCCAAGCGCGAACGCTCCCAGGTCGAGAACCACCTCGACGAGTGCGAGAACTGCCGGGCACTGGCCGCGGAGCTCGCCGACGTCAACGGCGGGCTGCGCGCGATCATCGCCCCGATCGTCCTGGGCGGCGCGGCGCTCGGCTACCTCGCCACGATCGGCGCGGCCAAGGCGAGCGCGGCCACTGCCGCGGCTGCCGGTGCGGCCGCCGCCGGTGCCGCCGCGGCCGGGAGCAAGGCCGGCGCGGCAGCAGGCGCCGCGGCCGCCGGACCCCGTCAGTTCGCCGGGGTCGCGGCCTCGGGCACGGCGGTCGTCGCGGCCGTCATCATCGCGCTCACCGCCGGCGGCGGGGCACAGGAGATCCCCGTCGCGGCCCAGGTGCCGCCGCCGGTGATCCAGCCGGTCAACCCGCCGGCCCCGAAACCGCAGCCACCGGCCCCGCCCGCCCCGGCGCAGCCACCGGCGCCGCCCGCACCTCCCGCGGCTCCGCCCGTCGAGCCCGCGCAGCCGCCGGTCGAGCCACCCGCGCCGCCTCCGGCGCCACCCGCCCCGGCGCCGGCGTCGATGTCCGCGACGACCCCGCCGGAAGGCGTCGAGCTCAGCCCCGGCGCCGCGACGAACCTGCCGATCACCGTGCGCAACGACGGCGGGAGCCTGTCCGAACCCGTGGCGGTCGCGCTGAAGCTGCCGCCGGGCGTGCACGCGGTCAACGCGGCCGGCGGCGGCGCGCCGATGGCGTTCGCGCAGGACGGCGGGCCGATCTCGGTCAACTGCCCGGGCGGCGACGGCGTGGTGACGTGCAAGACCGGCGCCGGCCTGCAGCCCGGCCAGAGCGCGACGCTGAACTTCCGCCTCCAGGCCGACGAGGATGCCGCCGGCGGCACGGTCACCGGGTCGGTCACCGCCGGCGTGCAGATCAACGTCGCGGTGAGCGTCAAGGTCACCGTGAAGCAGCCGCCGGAAGCGGTGGTCCTGGAAGCGCAGGGCGACGGGCTCTCGGCGTTCCCGTGGACCCGCAACCCGCTGGTCTACGTGCGGGTCCGCAACACCGGCGAGACGACCAAGCCGGTCACGGTCACCTTCGACCACCCGCTGTGGCAGTGGTGGAGCCTGCGCGGCTTCCCGTGCACGCCGTCCGGCGAGGGCGCGACCTGCACGACGAAGAGCGCGCTGGCGCCCGGCCAGCACGTCAACCTGTGGGTGCGGCTGAAGGGCCGTCCCGACGACGGGCGCGTGACGATCACCGCGAAGCTCGGCAAGGCGTCGGCGAAGCCGGTGACCGTGGACTTCGGCTGCTACCACCACTGGTGTGGCCAGGACCCGCTGCCGACCCCGTCCACCACGCCGTCCAAGCCGACGCCGACGTCACCCACGAAACCGACGTCCACCCCGCCGGCGACGACCACGAAGACCGAGCCGACGACCACGCCCCCGACGTCGACGACCACGACGAGCGCGCCGCCGCGGCCGACCACGAAGCCGGGCGACCAGCGGCCGACCGCCACCCCCGAGAAGGGATTCGGCTGGCTGACCGGGTAGCGTCCGCGCGGTGCGCGAGCTGCTGAAAAAGCATCGCGAGCTCCTCCGCTTCGCCGTCGTCGGCGGGATCAGCTTCGTGATCACGATGTCCGTCAACTACGGCCTGAAGTTCACCGTGCTGCGGACCCACCCCGTGACGGCGCTGATCGTCGGCGTCCTCGTCGCGACGATCTTCTCCTACGTCGCCAACCGCGAGTGGTCGTTCCGCACCCGCGGCGGCCGGGAGCGGTCACACGAAGCCGCGTTGTTCTTCCTGATCAGCGGCATCGCGCTGGGCCTGAACGCACTGCCGCAGTGGTTCTCGCGGTACGTGCTGGACCTGCAGGCGCCGCAGCTGTCGCCGTTCGGCGTCGAGGTGGCCGACTTCGTCAGCGGCATCATCATCGGCACCCTGCTCGGCACGGTGTTCCGCTGGTGGGCGTTCAAGAAGTGGGTCTTCCCGGACGAGGACGCGCGCGGTGTGGTCCAGGTCGCCGACGATCCGGACATTCAGGACCGCAAGGCCGCCTGACCACGAGTAAACGCCGTGTGCTTCTAGACTGCACGGTGTGACCGTCGTGGAAACCGTGCTCAAGCGCACGCCCGAACCACTGCGTTCGGTGCTGATCAAGCACCGGGAGCTGCTGAAGTTCGCGATCGTGGGCGGCACGACGTTCTTCGTCGACAACGGCGTCTGGTACTTCCTCAAGCTGTCCGTGCTCGAGTCGAAGCCGACCACCGCCAAGGCGATCGCGATCATCGTCGCGACCATCGTGTCCTACATCCTCAACCGCGAGTGGTCGTTCCGCACCCGCGGCGGCCGCGAACGGGCGCACGAAGCCACGTTGTTCTTCGTGATCAGCGGCGTCGCGGTCGTGGTGAACCTGATCCCACTGTACGTCTCGCGGTACGTGCTGGACCTGGAGGTCCCGCACGTGACGCGGCTGGTGCAGGAGGTCGCGGACTTCGCGAGCGGGTCGATCATCGGCATGCTGCTGGCGATGTTCTTCCGCTTCTGGGGCTTCAAGAAGTGGGTCTTCCCGGACGAGCTGGGCGAACGCCGCCGCGACACCGGCGACGTGACCCGCCTGCACTGAGCCGTCTCCGTAAACTACTTGTCTTTTGACATGTAGTTGTCTACAGTCCTCTTCGTCAGTGTTCCTTCGTGAGGACGCCGTCCGGGTTCGGCCGGGCGAGCGGGACGATTCGAGGTGGTTTCCGAGCGCGAAGAGGTCGCACCCGTCCGCGGGTGACGATGGAGCCTTTTCCCGACTCGACGGGACGCGTCCTCAACGCGTCCGCACTTCTCGTCCCTTCTGACGAAACAAGGACTTCTCTTGCGTACCACCGCGCTGAAACGCGCTCAAAATCCTGCCCTCACGGGCCTGTTCCTGTCCGTCTTCCTCGCGATGCTCGACGCCCAGGTCGTCGCCACCGCGCTCCCCCGGATCGCCGCCGAGTTCGGCGGGACCGGCTCCTACGCCTGGGTCACCACCGCCTACCTGCTCGCCGGGAGCGTCACCGCTCCCCTCTACGGCAAGCTCGGCGACGTCTTCGGGCGCAAACGCGTGCTCCTGGGCGCGCTCGCCCTGTTCCTGCTCGGTTCGCTCGCCTGCGGCCTGGCGCCGTCGGCCGCCCTTCTCATCGCCGGGCGCGTGCTGCAGGGTGCCGGCTCCGGAGGCCTCTTCGTCTCCGTCGGCGCTTCGCTCGGCGAGATGTTCACGCCCCGCGAAGGCGCGAAGTACTTCGGGTGGTTCTCGATCTGCTTCGCCGTCGCGTCGCTCGCCGGGCCGGTCGTCGGCGGTGTGCTGACCGGGGTCGCCGGATGGCGGTCGATCTTCCTGGTCAACCTCCCGCTCGGACTCGTCGCCGTCGCGCTCCTCACGACTCTCGACCTGCCGAGACGACGACGTGAAGCGCCCTTCGACTTCGCCGGCGTCGTCCTGCTCGGCGGGGCGATCACCGGGTTCACCCTGCTCACGCCGTGGTCGATCGGCCTCGGCGCGGTGGCGGCCGTCGCGTTCGTCTTCGTCGAGCGGAAAGCCGAAGCGCCCGTGCTGCCCCTGCGCCTCTTCAAGGACCGCACGTTCACTGTGTCCGTCGTGCTCAGCGTGCTCGCCGGATTCGCGTTCCTCGGCTCGATCAACTACATCGCGGTCCTCCTGCAGGCCGACGCCGGTCCGGCGGAAGGCGGGCTGCGGCTGGTGCCGATGACGCTCGCCGTGGCGCTTTCCTCCGTCGTGGCGAGCAAGATCATCGCCCGCACCGGCGCCTACCGCTGGGCGCCGCGGCTGAGCATGGCGCTCGGCCTGCTCGCGGTGATCGGGCTGCTCACCCTCGACGGCCTGCCGCTCGTCCTCGGCTGCCTGGTCGTCTTCGGCCTCGCGGCCGGGCTGAACCTGCAAGTCCTCGCCATGGCGACGCAGAACACCGCACCACCGGCGGACCGCGGCGCCGTCGCCGCCGGCGTCAACCTCGCCCGCGCGCTCGGTTCGAGCCTCGGCCCGGTCGCGCTCGGCTTCGCCTACAGCGCCGGCACTCACGGCGTCTTCCTCGCCCTGCTGCCGGTGCTCGCGCTCGCCCTCGTCACGGCGTTCGCGCTCCCCCACGTCTCGCTTCACCGATAAGGAGATTCCTGATGATCTTCGTCCTCGGCGCCACCGGCAAGGTCGGCCGCGCCCTCGTTCCCGCTCTGCTCGACGCGGGCGCCGCCGTCCGCGCCCTGACCCGCGACCCGGCCAAGGCCCGCATCGATCCGCGCGCCGAAGTCGTCCAAGCCGACCTCGACACCGCGGACCTGCCCACGCTCCTCGACGGCGCGGACCGCGTGTTCGTGCTGACGCAAGGCCACAGCGCCGGCCGTGAAAAGGCGGTCGCGCAAGCCGCCGCCCGGGCCGGCGCCACCCACCTCGTCAAGCTGTCCACCACCGGAGTCCACTTCGGACAGACGGATCCGATCACCCGCGCCCACGCCGAAGCCGAGCAGGCGGTCCGCGAAGCCGGGCCGGCGTGGACGATCCTGCGGCCCGGCGCGTTCATGGACAACCGGTTCGCCTGGCGCGAAAGCATTCGCGACGAGAACGCGGTGTACGTCCCCGAAGGCGACCCGGCGTCCGCGCTGGTCCACGTCCGGGACATCGCCGCCGTCGCGACGCTCGCCCTCACGACGTCCGGCCACGAAGGCGCGACCTACGAGCTGACCGGCGGTGAAGCACTCACCACCGGAGAGCAGGTCGCGATCCTCGCCGACGCCCTCGGCCGGCCGGTGCGATTCGTCGAAGAGCCCGAAAGCGCCGCGCGTGAACGCATGATGCGGAAGTACGGCTGGCCCGCCGAAGCCGTCGACGGCTTCTTCGCGCTCAAGCGGGCTTCCGCCGAGCGCGAACACGTCGTCTTCGACACCGTCGAGCGCGTGCTCGGCCGGCCGCCGCGGACGTTCGCCGATTGGGCGCGTGAGAATGCGGCCGCGTTCCCCTACCATTACCGGGGGTGACGGGGGAGGTGACCGGATGGGCAAGAGCCTGCGCGTCCTCGTCGTGGACGACCACCCGCTGTTCCGGTTCGGCGTGTGCACGCTGCTGGACGCCGAGCCCGGGATCGAAATCGTCGGCGAGGCCGCCAGTGGTGGCGCCGCGATCGACGCCGCGGGCGCGCTGCTCCCCGACGTCGTGGTCATGGACCTGCACCTGCCCGACCTGTCCGGGATCCAGGCGACCCGGCACATCGCGGCCGTGAGCCCGGACACCGGCGTGCTGATGCTGACGATGGCCGACGAAAGCGAGTCGGTCTTCGCGGCGATGCGCGCCGGTGCCCGCGGCTACCTGCTCAAGGACGCGGAGCCGGACGAAATCATCCGCGCGGTCCAGGCGGTCGCCCGGCGTGAAGCGATTTTCGGCCCGGACATCGCGAACCGCGTGCTCGGCTTCTTCAACCAGCCGCCGCCCGCGAGCGAGCCGGTGTTCCCGGAGCTGACCGTGCGCGAGCGCGAGGTCCTGTCCCTGATCGCGGCCGGGCACAGCAACGGCGTCATCGCGAACACCCTGTGCCTGAGCCCCAAAACCGTGCGTAACCACATTTCGAACGTCTTCGCCAAGCTCCACGTCGCCGACCGCGCCGAAGCGATCGTCCGGGCCCGGGACGCGGGCCTCGGCCGGTCCTGACGGGCAGCCGTCCGGGCAACATCGGGACGCCGGTCCCATGCGCCCGGGACACTCCGGCGGGCACTCTGGTCAGGGTGAGGGGTGGAACTCTCGCACCGTTCGAGGGGAATGGGTGACGATGTTCGAATCCGACAGGACGCCGGTGGTGGTCCGCGCCACGGATCCGATCCTGCACAACGGCGTCTGCATGGCGCTGCGCTCGCGGGACGAGGTCCGGGTGGTGGACGGGGAGACGGGCGACGCGGCCGCGGTCGCGCTGCTGGTCGCCGACCGGCTCGACGAAACGATGACGCAGCTGCTGTCCGCGCTCCACCACCAGGGCTTCTCCCGCATCGTGCTGATCGCGGGCGAGGTCGACGACAACGAGATCCTCAACGCCGTCGAGCACGGCGTCTGCGCGGTCGCTCGCCGCGCCGACGCCGGGCCGGAGGTTCTCGTCCGGCTGATCAAGGCGGCCGCGGCCGGGGAGGGCGCGCTGCCGCCCGACCTGCTCGGCCGGCTGCTGAGCCGGGTTTCCCGCCTGCAGCGCCAGGTGTTGCTGCCGCGGGGCCTGCACCTGGGCGGGATGAGCGACCGGGAGACGGAGGTGCTCCGGCTCGTCGCTGCGGGGTATTCGACGCAGGAGATCGCCGACCAGCTGTGTTATTCGCAGCGGACGGTGAAGAGCATCCTGCACGACGTGACCAACCGGTTCCAGCTGCGCAACCGGTCGCACGCGGTGGCGTACGCGCTGCGTGAAGGGTTGATCTGACCCGTGATCGCCCAGGTCGACGAGGCCCTGTGCCGGCTGCTGCGCCCCTGCCTCCCGGCGGGGACGCAGATCCGGCTCGATCCCCCGAAGCCGGCTTGGCAGACGGAGTCGCAGGTGCCGAGCGTGGAGCTGTTCCTCTTCGCGCTGAAGGGAAAGCGTGCCACGTGCACGCTTTCCTACCTCGTCACCGCGCGAGCCAGGGAGGTCCGCGAGGAGCACGAGCTGCTCGACACCGCGCTGCACGCCGTCCTCGACACCGAAAGCCCGCCGCTGCGGATGCGACTGGGCGGCACCGATCCCGCGCGGCTGTGGACGAGCCTCGGCATGCCCGCGAGAGCCGGGTTCGTCCTGCGGGTCACGGCCGACGTCTAACGCGGGACGCGCTCGGCGGGCCAGCGCACTTCGGGAACATCGCTCGGCCGCGGCACCTTCAGGAAAAGACTGAACACGGCCGGCCGCCGGTTCGACAGCTCCAGGCGGCCGCCGTCCGCCTCCACGAGTGCCCGCGCCAGCGCCAGCCCGACGCCGGTCGAGCCGCCGCCGGAGAAGCCGCGCTCGAAGATGTGCGGGGCCAGCTCGTCCGGCACGCCCGGACCCGTGTCGCTGACCTCGATCACCACCGTGCCCTCGGCGTCGCCGCGCCGCGCGACCACCGTGACCGTGCCCGAGCCGTGCCGCAGGGCGTTGTCCAGCAGCACCCCGACGACCTCGCGCAGCCGCCCCGGCGTCGCCCGCGCCAGCGAGCCGTCGGCCACGCGCATCCGGAGGTTGCGCCCTTCCGAGCGGAGCAGCTCGCGCCACTCCTGCGCCATCCGGGGCAGCTGCGTCGGCAGGTCCACCGGTTCCGCGCCGGCCTCGCGGGCCGCGCGCGCCGCCGCGAGCAGCTCGTCGAGAGCTTCGGCGAGCCGGTCGGCCTGCTCCTGGGCCGCCTTCGACTCGTCGGCCACCTCTTCGTCCGGGTGCACGGTGAGCGGCTCCAGGCGCAGCTGCAACGCCGTCAGCCGGCTGCGCAGCTGGTGCGAGACGTCACCGACGAGTTGGCGTTCGCGCTGCACGAGCTGGGCGAGTGCGGTGCCGGACGCGTCCAGCGCCTCGGCGACCATGTCGAGCTCCCCGACGCCGTAGCGGCTCGGGTCGGGCCGGAAGTCGCCGCCGCCGAGGCGGGACGCGCGTTCGGCGACGTGCCGCAGGGGCTTCGCCAGGCGCCGCGCCGTCGCGATCGCCACGATCGCGCCGGTGGCGACCGACAGCAGCACCAGCAGCACGACGACCAGCGTCACCGTCGTCTGCCGTTCGTGCATCGGGCCGGCCGGGACGGCGATCTCGACCTTGCCGTCGCGCGCGAGGTCGGCCGTCTCGGTGACGGTGTCCGGGCCGGGGTCGTTGCCGTAGCGCTTCTCCTGCTGGTTCGGGACCTGCACGGTGAGCAGCCCGTTCGCCGGGACCGCCGCACGGACCTGGTCGAGGTCGATCTCCTGGCCGTTGGCGATTTCGGTGTCGAGGATCGCCGCCGCCGCGCGGGCGTTCTCGGCGAGCGTCTCGCGGTAGCTCGACTCGATCTGCCAGCTCGCCACGATGCCCAGCGGGATGCCGAGGACCGCCGCGGTGACGGCGACGGCCAGCAGGATGGCCAGCAGGATGCGGCGGCGCACGGCTTATTCGGCGTTGAACCGGAAGCCGACGCCGCGGACCGTCGCGATCCGCCGTTCGCCGTCGTGGGTCTTGCTGGTGCGCCCGGCGGCCTCGTCGGCGGCGATGGCGAGCTTCCGCCGCAGCCACGACATGTGCATGTCGAGCGTCTTGGACGTCTTCGACTCGAGGTCGTTCCACACCTCGGCGAGGATCTCGTCGCGGCTGACGACCTGCCCGGCACGGCTCATCAGCACGCGCAGCAGCTCGAACTCCTTGTTCGCCAGCTGCACCTCGTGCAGGTCGACGGTGACGAGCCGCGCGCCGAGGTCCATCCGCACGCCGCCGGCTTCGAGCACCTCCGGCACCCTGCGGCGCAACAGCGCGCGGATCCGGGCGAGCAGCTCGGCGAGCCGGAACGGCTTGGCGACGTAGTCGTCCGCGCCCGCGTCCAGGCCCACGACGAAGTCGACCTCGTCCGTGCGCGCGGTGAGCATCAGGACGGGCAGCTCGGTGCCGTTGGCGCGCAGGCGCCGGCAGACCTCCAGGCCGTCCATGCCGGGCAGCCCGAGGTCGAGCACGAGCAGGTCGACTCTCTGGGCGGCGGTGGCGTCGAGCACCGAAGGGCCGTCGGTGACGACGTGGATCTCGTATCCCTCGCGTTCGAGGGCGCGGGAGAGCGGTTCGGCGATGGCCGGATCGTCTTCGGCAAGTAGGACCATGCTCACCTGGCCAACTCTACGGCGAACAGGCGTGAAACCATCGTGACCGTGCCTGGCTACGGAGATGATCTGGCCCTCGCCACCCGGCTGGCTGACGCCGCCGACGCGATCACGACGGCGCGGTTCCGCGCCCTGGACCTGAGGATCGAGCGCAAACCCGACCGCACCCCGGTGACCGACGCGGACACCGCGGTGGAGGACGCGATCCGGGCCGTGCTGGCTTCCGAACGACCCGGCGACGCGGTGCTCGGCGAAGAGCGCGGCGGGTCCGCGGCGACCGGCCGCGCCTGGGTGCTCGACCCCATCGACGGCACCAAGAACTTCCTCCGGGGTGTACCCGTTTGGGCGACCCTGATCGCGCTCGTCGAAGACGGCGACCCTGTCGTCGGCATGATCACCGCGCCGCTGCTGGGCCGCCGCTGGTGGGCGGCCACGGGGTCGGGAGCCTTCTCCAGCGACTCGGCCGGCACGCGGCAGCTGTCGGTTTCCGGCGTGTCGTCCCTTTCGGACGCTTATCTGTCCACTACGGACTTGAACTCGTGGACCGAGTACCACTCGCGGGAGAAGTACCTGAGTCTGGTGGACGCGTGCTGGGAGACGCGCGCGTTCGGCGACTTCTGGCACCACGTGCTGGTGGCCGAGGGCGCGCTGGACGTGGCGGCGGAGTGCATCGTGAACCCGTGGGACGTCGCGGCGGCGCAGGTGATCGTCACCGAGGCCGGCGGGCGGTTCAGCGACCTGGACGGCGCCGCGAGGTACGACAACGGGAGCGCGCTGTCGACGAACGGCCGCCTGCACGACGACGTCCTGCGGATCCTCGAGCGGTAACCGGATAGGCCGCTTGGCGGGCACTTCTTGACCGGTCCGAACCACCGATGGTTCACTCCCAGTGCTCGCCGGGTCACCCCTGCCTTGTGACAACGTTGTCAGCCCGCGGTGATCCGCTCACCCCGGGAGGAAGAGCATGCGCAGAGTCGTCACCGCGGCTTTGGTCATTCCCCTGATCACAGCGGTCGCCGCCACTCCCGCGACCGCGGAACCCCAGGCGAGGGACCTCGCCGCCCACGTCAACCCGTTCGTCGGCGCGAAGGCCGGCGACACCCCTGAGACCAACACCTACGCCGGCGACACCTTCCCCGGCGCCGACGTCCCCTTCGGCATGGTGCAGTGGAGCCCCGACACTCCCCTGCAGCCCAAACCACCCGCCGGGCAGGGCCGGTACTACGCCCGCGACCGCGACGGCGGGTACGCCTGGGAAGAGAACCGGCTCCGCGGCTTCAGCCTCACCCACTTCAACGGCGCCGGCTGCGGCGGCGCGGCGGGCGATGTCCCGTTCCTCCCGTTCGCCGGCGCGATCACGACGTCACCCGCCGTGGACGCGACGAAGTACTTCCCCACCTTCAGCCATACCAACGAATCCGCGTCCCCCGGCTACTACAAGGTGACGACGGACTCCGGCATCACGACCGAGCTGACCGCGACCCAGCGCTCCGGCCTGGGCCGCTTCACCTTCCCGAAGAACTCTCCCGCGACGCTGCTCGTCGACGTCGCGCAGTCCGCGATGGGCAGTGACGACGCCGCCGTGACGGTCGACCCGGCCAAGCGGACCGTCGAAGGCTGGGTCTCCAGCGGCCACTTCTGCCGCGGCCCCAACACCTACAAGGTCTACTTTTCGGCGAGCTTCGACCAGGCCTTCACGACGTCCGGGACCTGGCAGAACGCCACCGTGACGCCCGGCGGCACCAGCGCTCGCGGCGGCGACCTCAGCAAGGAGACCTGGGACAAGCAGGTCGTCACCGCCGACGGCGGCTCCGGCGCCTACCTGACCTTCGACCCCGCCAAGCCGGTCCAGGTGCGCGTTGGATTGTCCTATGTGGACGCGACCGGCGCCCGGCTCAACGCCGCCGCCGAACAGCGGCACGACTCGTTCGAGACCGTCAAGGACAACGCTCGCCGGACCTGGAACGACCGGCTGCGGCAGATCACCGTCGAAGGCGGCACGGACGCGGCCACGCGCACCTTCTACACCGCGCTCTACCACACGCTCCTGCAGCCGAACGTCTTTTCCGATGTGGACGGTCGTTACGCGGGCTTCGACAAGGCGATCCACCGCACGAAACCGGGCCACGCGCAGTACGCCGACTTCTCCGGCTGGGACACCTACCGCGACGAGGTCCAGCTGCTCTCGATGCTCGCCCCGCACGAGGCCGCCGACATGGCGCAGTCGATGCTCAACCAGGCGAACCAGGCCGGCGGGATCTGGGACCGCTGGTCGCAGAACAACGACTTCATGGGCGTGATGGGCGGCGACCCGTACCACTCGATCATCGCCAGCACCTACGCCTTCGGCGCCACGGACTTCGACGCGTCCCAAGCGCTGAAGTCCATGGTCAACGGCGCCACCCGCATTCAGCAGGCCGGCGAACGCGCCCTCGAACGGCCGGGTCTGTCCGACTACCGGACGCTCGGCTACCACCCGAACAACGTCTCGGACATGCTCGAAGACACGACGGCGGACTTCGGCATCGCCCAGCTCGCGAAGCGGCTCGGCGACCCGAACGCGTACAAGCAGTTCATGGCCCGCGCGCAGTACTGGGAGAACGTCTACAACCCGGCGACGGGCTACCTGCAGACCCGGATGCGCGACGGTCAGTTCCTGTCACCGTTCGATCCCGCGCAGTACCAGGAAATGCGCTATCAGGAAGGGAACGCGGCGCAGTACACGTGGATGGTGCCGTACAACGTCCGCGGCCTCTTCGACGCGATGGGCGGCGACGACGCCGTGAAGAAGCGTCTCGACTTCTTCTTCACGAAGCTGAACAGCGACGCCAGCTCGCCCTACGCGTTCATGTCGAACGAGCCGTCGTTCGAGGTGCCGTGGGAGTACGCGTACGCGGGCGCGCCGTCGAAGACGCAGGACATCGTGCGCCGCTCGGCGGAGCTGCTGTTCAAACCCACCGAGGACGGCCTGCCCGGCAACGACGACCTCGGCGCGACGTCGGCGTGGTACGTCTTCGCCGCGCTCGGCATGTACCCGGAGGCACCAGGCCGCGCCGAAATGGTGCTGGCCAGCCCGATGTTCCCGAAGATCACGCTCACCCGCGCGACCGGGCAGCGGATCACGATCACCGCGCCCGGCGCGTCCAGCTCGGTGAAGTACGTGAAGAGCCTGAAGGTGAACGGCCAGGAGAGCACGAAGCCGTGGCTGCCGGAGTCCTTCGCGGTGAACGGCGGACGCCTCGACTTCACGCTCGGCACCTCGCCGACGTCGTGGGGTTCCCGTGCTTCGGACGCGCCGCCGTCCTTCCGCGACGGTGAGGTCGCGGTGCGCGGCCGCGTCGGCCCGGGCCGGATCGTCGTCGCGCCCGGCTCGGCGACCACGGCCACCGTGACCGCGGAAGGCATCACCGGCCAGGGCAAGGTGACCTGGCGAGCGAAGCCGCCGGCCGGGATCACCGTGACGCCGTCGAGCGGCACGCTCACGGTGGGCGCTCATGGAACGTCTTCACAGCAGGTTCGCGTGACCGCCGCCGTGGGGACACCGGACGCGTACACGAGCGTGCCGGTGGAGTTCAGCGGGCAGCAGGTGCCCGCGTACCTGCCGGTGACGGTCGGGAAGCCGGGGACGCTGCACGCGGCGAGCACGAACGTCGGCGTCACGGACGATCGGTTCGTCCAGTACGGCGACTTCGGCGAGACCGACCTCTACCCCGGTCAGTTCGCCTACTCCGCGCAGGGCTTGGCCACGAACGGCATCAAGCCGGGCGCGAAGGTGCGCGAGTTCACCTGGCCGTCGAGCCCGGCCGGGTCACCGGACAACCTGATCGCCTCAGGGCAAACGCTTGCGGTCGACGCTCCGGCGGGCGCGACGAAGCTGTCGTTCCTCGGCTCGGCGACCGGCGGTGACGCACAGGGCAGCGTCACCGTCACCTACACCGACGGCTCGACGCAGCAAGGTGCGCTGGGCCTGTCGGAGTGGCTGCTGAAGGGCGGTGAGGAGACGCCGCAGTTCGGGAACACGGTCGTCGCGAAGGTGCCGTACGTGAACTCGGCGTTCCCGCGGTACATGTTCCGGCTGTCGCGGCCGTACACGTCGTACCTGTTCGCGACGGCCCCGATCACCCTGGATCCGGCGAAACAGGTGCGCAGCATCACGCTGCCGACGTCCACCGGCGCCGGCGCGGCGCACATCTTCACCTACGCCGTGTCCTGAGCAGGTCGTGAGTGAGAAACAGTGTTAGAACACTGCTCCCTGTCCTTCGCCGCGCCG
>NZ_JBFBAG010000040.1:0-108476 GCF_040682155.1 Amycolatopsis sp. NPDC051371 | reverse complement strand
CTGCGCGGTGATCGAGGGCGACCAGGAGACGCTGCTCGACGCCGAGCGCATCAAGGCGACGGGCGCGCCGGTCGTGCAGATCACGAACCCTGTTTCTCACTCACGACCGGCCGCGGCAGACCCGCTCAGGCGCGGGAGGTGGTGAGCAGCCCCTCGATGCCGTCCAGGACCCGGTCCAGGCCGAAGTCCACCCCGCTCGGCGCCGGGTACTCGCCCCGCGCGGTGAGCGCGGCCAGGTGTGGGTAGCCGCCGTCGGCCAGCAGGGGCCGCAGGAAGGCGCGGACGCCCTCGGCTCGTTCGGGGAAGTCCGCCGAGTCCGGGTCGGCGCGGGCGCGGCGGCGGTCGGCCGTCGCGCGGGCGAAGTCGGACACCAGCTGCGCGCAGCCGAGCGCGTCCGCATCGGACAGACCGGCGCCGGCCAGCGTGGCCAGCAGCCGTTCGGTCCACCGCAGCCGGTGCGGGGTGACCGCGCTGCCCCGGACCGGCAGGTCCAGCAGCCACGGGCGGGCCCGGTAGCGGTCCAGCGCGGCGTACGTCCAGTCCCGCGCGGTGGCGCGCCAGTCCGCGCCGGGTGAAGCCGGTGGCGGCGGACCGAACCCCGCGTCCTCCAGGAGGACCAGCAGTTCGTCCTTCGAACCGACGTAGCGGTACAGCGCGTTGGTGGTCAGGCCGAGCGACGCGGCGATGTTGGGCAGCGACGCCGCGGCCAGCCCGTCGGCGTCGGCGAGCTCGACGGCGGCGGCGACGATCCGGGTCACGCTGTGCGAAGGCTTGGGGCCACGGCGGGGCCGCGGAGCGGCACCCCACGCCGAAGCCAGTCCGGGCGGCAGATCCGGACGGTCGTCCGGCTCGGGTTCGGTGGGCATCTATCGCTCCGCGGTCCGTATCGGTAAACTGTGCAAGTCTTACACTAATCGCAGCTGGGGGCGAGTGCTTGTGAGCGAGAGCAGCCGGTTCGGACTGGGCCGGGTCACCGAGCTGGACCGGAAGCTGGCGGCCACCGAGATCGAACACGCCCGGTCCACCGGCGCGTACGACGGCGGGGAGGCCGCCCGGCGGCTGGCCCACGTGCGGCGGGCCGCCACCCGGGCCGCGCTGCGTGCCGCGGTCGCGGGCGGGGCCGGAACCGCCCCGCCGCCGGCGCTCGAAGCGGCGCCGCGGATCGCCGGCGCGTTGTGGGCGGCCGTCAGTGCGGCCAACTTCGTCATCTGGCTGTTCATCGGGCTGATCGGCGGTCAGTGGGACCCGCTGTGGCTGATCTGGGTGGTGCTCGGCGGCGGCGTCCTGGCGGTCGGCGTCTGGGGTGCCCGCGACCGGGATCGCCGCATGCGGACAGCCTCGGAGAGCGCCCCCTAGCCGGGGTGGCTTCCCCGGATGGGGGCACTGCGCTAAACTGTGTATGTCTTGCACTATTAATCCGACCGTGCGGCCGGCCACCGATATGTGGGGGAGCTTGATGTCCGAAAGCGCAGAGGGAAGCCGGCCCCCGGGCGGTCTCGCCCGCCGCGTCGTCACGATCGTGTGGGCGGTCGTCGGCGGCATCCAGTTCGTGATCTGGCTGCTCATGTGCCTGATCAGCATGTCCTTCAAGGCGCCGTTCTGGCTGTGGACGATCGTCGGCGGCGGCCTCGTCCTGGCCGTGTGGTGGTACCTCGACCCGGCGCGGCGCGCCCGGGAAGGATCGGAGTGAACGACGTGCCCACGATGACTTCCGTCGAGTCACCGGTCCAGCTGGACGCGGTGCACAAGACCTACGGTTCCGGCGAAAGCGCGGTCGAAGCGCTCGCCGGGGTCACCGTCGACTTCCCGGCCGGCACCTTCACCGCGGTGATGGGCCCGTCGGGTTCCGGCAAGAGCACGCTGCTGCACTGCGCGGCGGGCCTGGACCGGCCGACGTCCGGCCGGGTGACCCTGGTGGGCACCGACCTCAAGGGCAAGAACGAGACCAAGCTGACCGAGCTCCGCCGTGAGCACGTCGCGTTCATCTTCCAGTCCTTCAACCTGATGCCGGCGCTGAACGTCGAGCAGAACGTCACCCTGCCGACGCTGCTGGCCGGCCGCGAGCCGGACCGGGCGTGGGTCGACGAGGTGATCGCGCGCGTCGGGCTGACCCAGCGCGTCAAGCACCGCCCGGGTGAGCTGTCCGGCGGCCAGCAGCAGCGCGTCGCGATCGCCCGCGCGCTCGCCGCCCGGCCCGCGGTGGTCTTCGCCGACGAGCCGACCGGCGCGCTCGACACGAACACCGCGCTCGAGGTGCTGAACCTGATGCGCGAGCTGGTGAGCGCGGGGCAGACCATCGTGATGGTCACCCACGACCCGGTCGCGGCGTCCTTCGCCGACACCGTGCTCTTCCTGGTGGACGGCCAGATCGTCACGCAGCTGGCGGCGCCGGGCGTGGAGGCCGTCGCGTCGACCTTGGCCCAGCTGGGTGCCCGGGCCAAGCAGGCACGGGGTCAGCGGTGAGCTCGCGGCGGGTGGTGGTCAACCTGGCCCTGGCGAGCCTGCGCTACCGCGCGGCCGCGTCGCTCGCGTCGTTCGTCGCGATCCTGATCGGCTGCGGCCTGCTCATCGCGTGCGCCGGGCTGTTCGAGACGGCGATCGTGCTGCAGGCGCAACCGCAGCGGCTCGCCGCGGCGCCGGTCGTGGCCGGCGGTTCGTCGGCGTTCAAGCTCCCCGACGAAGAGTCGGAGGTCGTCCCGTACGCCGAGCGCGCCGGGCTGACCGCGGACCAGCTCGTCAAGATCGGTGCGGTGCAAGGCGTCCAGCGCGTCGTTCCGGACGTGTCGTTCCCGGCCGTGCTGCTGAAGGACGGCGCGCCCGCGGACACGTCCGTCCTTTCCGGACACGGCTGGGACTCCGCCGCGCTCGGTGGTTACCACCTGCGGGAGGGGAACCAGCCGCAGGCGCCGGGCCAGGTCGTCATCGACTCGGCCACGGCGGACGCGGCCGGGATCAAGGCGGGCGCCCCCGTCGATCTCGCGGTCGACGGGCGGAAGCAGACCTTCACCGTCGCGGGCGTCGCGGAACCGGGCCAGGCCGTGCAGTCGCCGGCGTTCTTCTTCTCCGCGCCGGACGCGCAGCAGTTTTCCCCGCACCAGGGCCGGGCCGACCTGGCCGGCGTGTTCCCGGCCGAGGGCGTGGACGCGGGCGAGCTCGCCGCGCGCGTCGCGGAGCAGGTGCCGGGCGTCAGCGTGCTGACCGGCGACGACCGCGGTGCGGCCGAGTTCCTCGGCGTCGACAACAGCCGGCTCCCGCTGATCCTGCTCGCCGCGGTGTTCGGCGGCATGGTCCTGGTGGTCATGGCGCTGGTCGTCTCCGCGACGATCAGCCTCACCGTGCGCCAGCGCCGGCAGGAACTCGCGCTGCTGCGGGCCACCGGGGCGACGCCGAAGCAGGTGCACCGGATGGTGCTCGCCGAGACCATGGCCGTCGGCGCGGTCGCCGCGCTGTGCGGCGTGGTCCTGGGCAGCCTGCTCGGCAACCGGATCTTCGCCACCAGCATGTCGCTCGGCATCGTGCCCGACGAACTGGTGTTCCGGCAGGACATCATCGCCTTCGGCGCAGGAATCGTCGCCACGCTCGTGATCGTCTACGCCGCCGCGTGGTTCGCCGCGCTGGCCGCGTCGCGGGCCCGGCCGATCCAGGCACTGGCCGAGGCCGCGATCCCCAGTGCCAAGGTGAACCCGTTGCGCCGCACCGGGGCCGCGGTGTTCGGGATCGCGACGGTGCTGCTCGCCGGCACCACGTTGTTCATGCCGGCGGACACCGCCAGCGCGATCGGCGGCCCGGCGGTGCTCACCGGCGCCATCGCGGTGGCTCTGCTCGGCCCGGAGATCATGGTCTACGTCGCGAACCGCTTCGGCCCGTTCGTCCGGCGGGTCGCGGGCCGGGACGCCACCCTCGCGGTGATCAACTCGCAGGCGCGCGCCGTGGCCTTCGCCGCGGTGCTCACGCCGATCACCCTGGCCACGGCGGTCGCGCTCGGCAACGTGTACTCGGAAACCACGGCGCAGGAAGCGCAGATCGCGGCTTACGCCGACCAGTTGAAGGCCGACGCCGTGATCAGCAGCGCGACCGGCGGGATCACGCCGGAGGCGCTGGCGCAGATCCGGAGCACGCCGGGCGTCGCCACCGCGTCGCCGCTGGTGACCAGCTCCGGCTGGATCGAACAGCCCTACGACGGGAACGGCAGCGACCCGCTGCGCCTGCTGGGCGTCGCCGCCGAGGACCAGGGCGGCACGGTGCTCGCCACCGAAGTCACCCAGGGGTCGCTGAAGAACCTCACCGGCGACGCGGTGGCGCTGCCGGAGGACGTCGCCGACGACCTCGAGCTCAAGGTCGGGGACAAGATCACCATGCGGCTCGGCGACGGGGCGCAGGCGCAGGTGACCGTCGCCGCGCTGCTCGACAGCCCGTCCAGCTACGCGAGCATGGTCCTGCCCGCCGATCTCCTCGCCGCGCACACCACGAGCGGCATGGCGGCGCAGGTGCTGGTGAAGGCCGCCGACGGGAGCGACGTGGTGTCCGCGCTCACCGACCGGCTGAAGGACTGGCCGGGCATCACGGTCGGCGACGACGGCGCGCTGCTGGAGAGCTTCCAGGCCGGCGCGGACGTCGAGGCGATGATCAACTACCTCCTGGCGGTGCTGGCGATCGCCTACGCGGCGATCGCGGCGGTGAACACCCTCGCCGTGGCCGTGCTGGCCCGGCGCCGGGAGTTCGGCGCGCAGCGGCTCGCGGGAGCGGATCGCGGGCAGGTCCGCCGGATGCTGTTCATCGAAGGCGGCATCGTGGCGGTGGCCGGGCTCGTCCTCGGTATCGTGATTTCGTTGTTCACGGTGCTGCCGATGGCGATCAGCACGGGCCAGATCATCCCGTCCGGGCCGATCTGGGTGTTCCTCGCCGTGGTGCTTTCGGTGTTCCTGATCATCTGGCCGGTCACTTCGCTTTCCGCGCGGCTGGCGATGCGCAAGAGCCCGATCGAAGCGGTGACGCTGCCGGGCCAGTAAATGTTTTCGTAGGGGTTCGCGGGCCGGACCGGCGCGGATAGTGTCGAATTCGACTATCCGCACCGGGCCGGCCCGGTTTCCTTTTCTGGAGTGGATCCCATGCGCGTACTCCTGGCCGCCCCGTCGTCGCCCGCGCGGCTGCACAACCTGGTCCCGCTCGCGTGGGCGCTGCGGACCGCGGGGCACGACGTGAAGATCGCCGGCCGGACCTCGTTCGTCGACGAGATCCTCAGCACCGGCTGCGTCGCCGTCGACCTCGAAGACGGCGACGGGACCGACCTCGCCGAGTCCGCGGCGCTCGTGGAGTTCGCCGAGCTGTGGCGGCCCGGGGTCGTGGTGTCCGACGCGGCGGCCCCGGCCGGGACGGCGGCCGCCGAGGCGGTCGAGGCCGTCGCGGTCCGGCTGCTGGGCCCGCTGGACGAGCCCGGCGCGGGTTTCGACACGGTGCCGCCGTCGCTGCGAGACGGGGCCGCCGGTGCCCGCCCGGTCCGGCACGTGCCGTACTTCGGACCGGTCGTGGTGCCGGGGTGGTTGCGCCGCAAGGCAAGGCGTAACCGGGTGCTGCTGTCCCTCACGGACGCGACGCCGGCCGGACCGGTGTTCGACGCCGTCGCGAGCCTGGACGCGGAGGTCCTGTGGGCGACGGATCCGGCGCGGATCCCGGCGGGGGTGACGATGCCGCCGAACGTCCGGCTGGTCGACGCGGCACCCCCGGCGGCGGTCCTGCCGACGTGCACGGCGGTGATCCACGACGGCGACGCGAACCTGGCGCTGGCGGCGGTGACGCACGGGCTGCCCCAGCTGTCGTTGACGGAGACGGCGATCGGCGCCCGCATCGCCGCGGCGGGGGCCGGGGAGGTGGGCCCGGCGGAGCGGGCCGGCGAGCTGGCTTCGTGGCGCGGTGGGGCGGAGGCGGTGCGGGACGAGATCGCGGCGCTGCCCGCGCCGCGTGCCGTCGTGGCGGAGCTGCTCCGCGCGTAGCGGATCCCGGCTCGCCTCCTGACCCGCTGATTGTGGGGCCGTTAGGGGTGGGGCGGCACAAAGACCGTCGGTAGCGTTTTCGACGTGGCACCTTCCACCCCATTCGCGGTTAGGTGGTCGATTACGTGAGTACCGTTTTTCCTGCCATTTCCCGGCCACGCGCCGGAACGGGGGTAATGGCGTGAGCGCCGAGAACGAACGGAAACTGCTCGACTACCTCAAGCGCGCGACCGCCGACCTGCGCGAGGCCAAAGGGGCCCTGCACGAGGTCCGGCGGCGCGACACCGAGCCGATCGCGATCGTGGGCATGGACTGCCGCTATCCCGGCGGGGTCTCCTCGGCCGACGACCTCTGGGAGCTGGTCGCCACCGGGACCGACGGCATCGGCGCGTTCCCGGCCGACCGCGGCTGGCCCCTCGACCGCCTCTACGACCCGGCGGGCGAGCGGCCCGGCACCACGAACACGCGGGAAGGCGGCTTCCTGCGCGACGCCGCGGAATTCGACCCCGAGTTCTTCGGGATCTCACCCCGCGAGGCGCTCACCATGGACGCCCAGCAGCGGCTGCTGCTCGAGACGTCCTGGACCGCGCTGGAGCGCGCGGGCATCGTGCCGGAAACCTTGCGCGGCAGCAGCACCGGCGTCTTCGCCGGCGTGATGTACCACGACTACCTCGGCCACGCGGCCGCCGGCAGCGTCGTCTCCGGCCGGGTCGCCTACGCCCTCGGGCTGGAAGGCCCCGCGGTCTCGGTCGACACCGCCTGCTCGTCCTCCCTGGTCGCCCTGCACTGGGCCACGCAGGCGCTGCGCCGCGGCGACTGCTCGCTGGCCCTCGTCGGCGGCGTCACGGTGATGGCCACCCCCGAAACGTTCGTCTACTTCACCGAGCAGCGCGGCCTGTCCGACGACGGCCGCTGCAAGGCCTTCGCCGCGGGTGCCGACGGCACCGGCTGGGGCGAAGGCGTCGGCGTCCTCGTCGTCGAACGGCTCTCCGACGCCCAGCGCCTGGGCCACGACGTTCTCGCGGTCGTTCGCGGCAGCGCGGTCAACTCCGACGGCGCCTCCAGCGGCTTGACCGTCCCTAATGGACCGGCACAGCAGCGCGTGATCCGCCAGGCCCTCGCGACCGCCGGACTGTCCACAACGGACGTCGACCTCGTCGAAGGCCACGGCACCGGCACGAAGCTCGGCGACCCGATCGAGGCGCAGGCGCTGCTGGCCACCTACGGGCAAGACCGGGAAGAGCCCCTGTGGCTCGGCTCGCTCAAGTCCAACATCGGGCACACCCAGGCGGCCGCCGGGGTCGGCGGCGTGATCAAGGTCGTCCAGGCCATCCGGCACGGCGTCCTGCCGAAGACGCTGCACGTCGACACGCCGTCGCCGCACGTCGACTGGTCGGCCGGCGCCGTGGAACTGCTCACCGAGGCTCGCGCATGGCCGTCGGTGGAGCGGCCTCGCCGAGGCGCGGTGTCGTCGTTCGGCATCAGCGGCACCAACGCCCACGTGATCATCGAGCAGGCCGAGCCCGCGCCCCGCGAATCTGCCGGGGTCGAACTTCCCGTCGTCGCGTGGCCGATCTCGGCCGACTCTGCGGACGCTGTCGCCGCTCAGGCGCAGCAGCTTGTCGACCACGTCGGAGACTTGGCGGACATCGGGTTCTCGCTGGCCACGACCCGCTCGGCGCTGGACCACCGCGCCGTCGTCGTCGGCTCCGACGCCGCCGAGCTGCGCGCCGGGCTGGCCGCGCTGGCCGCCGGCGAGAACGCGCCCAACGTCGTCCGCGACCGTCGCGGCACCGGCCGGACGGCCTTCCTCTTCACCGGCCAGGGCGCCCAGCGCGCCGGCATGGGCAAGGTTCTCGCCGCGAAGTACCCGGTCTTCGCCGAAGCCCTCGACGCCGCGTGCACCCGCCTGGACCTCGACCGGCCGATCCTGGACGACGCCGAAGCCCTGCAGCAGACCGGATTCACGCAGCCCGCGCTGTTCGCGTTCGAGGTCGCGCTCTACCGGCTGCTCGAGTCGTGGGGCGTCCGGCCCGACCACCTGCTGGGCCACTCGATCGGCGAGCTGGCCGCGGCGCACGTCGCCGGGATCCTCTCGCTCGACGACGCCTGCACGCTCGTCGCGGCCCGCGCCCGGCTCATGCAGGCCCTGCCCACCGGTGGCGCGATGGTCACGATCCCGGCCACCGAGGCCGAGGTGACCCCGCTGCTGACGGCCGGCGTGAGCATCGCGGCGATCAACGGCCCGAACTCCCTGGTGGTTTCGGGCGCCGAGGACGAGGTCGCCGCCGTCGTCGCGCACTTCGAGCGGCCCAAGAAGCTGCGCGTCTCGCACGCCTTCCACTCGCCGCTGATGGAGCCGATGCTGGCCGAGTTCGCCGCCGTGGCGGAGAAGCTCACCTACGCGAAGCCCGAAATCCCGATCGTCTCCACGGTTTCTCTTGATGCTGACCTCGCTTCGCCGGAATACTGGGTGGAGCAGGTCCGCGCGACCGTCCGGTTCGACGACGGCGTGCGCGCACTCGTCGCCGAGGGCGTCCGGACGTTCGTCGAGATCGGCCCGGCCGCGGTCCTGACCGCCGCCGCGAGCACCGCGCTGGACGACGACACGCTCGCCTTCGTCCCGGCCGCCCGCAAGGACCGCGACGAGGCTCAGGCCGTCGTCACCACGGTCGCGACCCTGCACGCCCGCGGGATTCTCGTGGACTGGCAAGCGTTCTACGCCGGTGCCCGCCGCGTCGAGGTGCCGACCTACGCGTTCCGCCGCACGCGCTACTGGCTGTCGGCCACCACCACGACCGGCGACGCCGAGGACCACGGCCAGCAGCCGGCCGCGCACCCGATGCTCAGCGCCGTCGTCCGCGTGCCCGAGTCGGACACGGTCGTGCTGACCGGACGGCTGTCGGCGGACACCGTGCCGTGGATCGCCGACCACGTCGTGCTCGGCACGATCCTGTTGCCCGGCACGGCGTTCGTCGAGCTGGCGCGCGCCGCCGCCGACGAGGTCGGCTGCACCGGCATCGAGGAGCTGACGCTGCAGGCGCCGCTCGTCCTGAGCCAAGGCGCCGCACTGCAGGTGTCGCTCGGCGCCGAGGAGAACGGACGCCGCCGCGTCACCGTCCACTCGCGACCCGACGGAGAGGACGCCTGGACGCTCCACGCCGAAGGCTTCGTGACCGCCGAAGCCGCCGCGCCGTCGTTCGACCTCACCGAGTGGCCGCCCGCGGGCGCCACCGAGGTCGCGCTCGCGGATCCCTACGCGCAGCTCGCGGACCTCGGCTACGACTACGGCCCGGCGTTCCAGGGCCTGCGGGCGATGTGGCGGGCCGGCGACGACGTCTACGCCGAGGTCGCCCTGGCCGACGCCCGCGACTACGGCCTGCACCCGGCCCTGCTCGACGCGGCCATGCACGCCCAGCTGCTCGGCCCGGTCCCGGCGGACGGCGAAGCGAAGCCGATGCTGCCGTTCGCCTTCAGCGGCACCACCTGGCACGCCGCGGGCACGTCCGCGCTGAGGGTCCACGTGTCGCCGGCCGGCCCCGACACCATCACGCTGCGGATCGCCGACGCCGCCGGCGTCCCGGTGCTGTCCGTCGATTCCTTGGCCGCCCGGCCGATCTCACTCGAAAAGCTCGCTCCCAGCTCGCTGTTCCGCGTGGCTTGGGAGCCGGCGCCCTCGGGCACCGCGGTCGTCGCGAAGGTCCTGGAAGTGTCCATATCGGACGGCTCGGTTCCGGAGCGAGCACGCGCGGCCGCCCGTCAGGTGCTGGCCGCCATCCGGGACTCCGAGGACCGCCTGGCCGTCGTCACGCGCGGCGCGGTCTCGGTGGCCGGCGAGGACGTCGACCCGGCTCTCGCGACGGTCTGGGGCCTGGTCCGGGCGGCCGAAGCCGAGAACCCGGGCCGGTTCGTGCTCGTCGACGGCGACGACGTCAACGCCGCGCTGGCCACCGGCGAACCCGAGGTGGCCATCCGCGACGGCAAGGTTCTGGTGCCGCGCCTGGTCGCGGCGACGCCGACCGGCGACCTGGGCTGGAACCTGGACCGCACGGTCCTGATCACCGGCGGTACCGGCGGACTCGGTGCCGTCGTCGCGAAGCACCTGGTGACGAACCACGGCGTCCGGCACCTGCTGCTCACCAGCCGCCGCGGTGCCGACGCGCCCGGCGCAACCGAACTACGTGACAAGTTGCAGTCTCTGGGCGCCGAAGTCACGATCGCGAGCTGCGACGTCACCGACCGCGCGTCGGTCGCGGCGCTGGTCGACGGCGTCGAGCTGACCGCGGTGGTGCACGCGGCGGGCGTCCCGTCCGCCGGCCGCATCGAGAACCTCACCGCGGAAGAACTCGACCGCGTCTTCGCCCCGAAGGTCGACGGCGCCTGGAACCTCCACGAGTGCACGGCGGACCTCGACGCGTTCATCCTGTTCTCGTCGGCCGCGAGCACGGTGCTGGCCGCCGGGCAGGCCGGATACGCCGCGGCCAACGCGTTCCTCGACGAACTCGCCCGCCACCGCCACGCCCAGGGCCTCCCGGCGACGGCGCTGGACTGGGGCGCCTGGGCCGAGGACGGCGGGATGGCCGGCGAGCTGGTCGAGGCCGACTTCCGCCGCCTGCGCCGCCTCGGCACCCCGCCGATGGCCACCGCCGACGCGCTCGCCCTGCTCGACGCCTGCCTGGTCGCGGAGGACGCCGTCCTCGCGCCGGTCAAGCTGGACCTCGCGGCCCTGCGGTCCCGCGCGGACTCGCTGCCGCCGGTCCTGCGCGGCATGGTCCGGCCCGCGGCCCCCCGCCGGACGGCGGCGAAGAACGACGGCGCCGTCACGGCACGGCTCGCCACGTTGCCGGAGTCCGAACGTCAGGCGTACCTGCTGGAAGTCGTATCCGACCAGGTCAAGGCGGTGCTGGGGCTCGGGTTCGTCGAGCCGGAGCGCGCCTTCCAGGAGATGGGCTTCGACTCCCTGACATCGGTGGAGCTGCGCAACCAGCTCGGCGCTCTGACGGGCCTGAAGCTGACGGCGACGATCGTGTTCGACCACCCGACCCCGGCGGCGCTGGCCGCCCGGCTGCACGCCCTGCTGGGCCCGAGCCGCGGCGCGGCCGACTCGCTGCTGGCCGAAATCGACCGTCTGGAAGCACTCCTGGCCGGCGCGGGATCGCTGAACGGCTCGACGGCGAAGGTCACCGCGCGCCTCGAGGCGCTGTCCCGCAAGTGGACCGAGGCGAACACGGGCGTCCCCGAAGCGGCCGACCTGGACGAAGCCACCGACGACGAGCTTTTTGCCGTGCTGGACGAGGAATTGGGCATCTCATGAGCAACGAGGACAAGCTCCGCGACTACCTGAAGCGCGCGACGGCGGACCTGCAGGCGGCCCGGCGCCGGGTGCAGGAGCTCGAGGCCAAGCACGCCGAACCCATCGCCATCATCGGCATGAGCTGCCGCTACCCCGGGGACGTCCGCACGCCGGACGACCTGTGGGACCTCGTCGACCAGGGCCGCGACGTCATCGGGGAGTTCCCCGCCGACCGCGGCTGGGACCTCGAGGGCATCTACGACCCCACCCCCGACCGGCCCGGCAAGACCTACACGCGCCACGGCGGCTTCCTCTACGACGCCCCGGGTTTCGACGCCGAGTTCTTCGGCATCAGCCCGCGCGACGCCCGCCGCGCCGATCCGCAGCAGCGCATCCTCCTCGAAGCCTCGTGGGAGGCCTTCGAACGCGCAGGGCTCGACCCGCACGCGCTCAAGGGCAGCCCGACCGGGGTCTACGCCGGCGTGATGTACCACGACTACAGCGGCGGCAGCCCCGACGGCAGCCTCGTCTCCGGGCAGGTCTCCTACACCCTCGGCCTCGAAGGCCCGTCCGTGTCGGTGGACACCGCGTGCTCGTCGTCGCTGGTCGCGCTGCACATGGCCGCGCAGGGCCTGCGCGACGGCGACTGCACGCTCGCGCTCGCCGGCGGCGTCGCCGTGATGGGTACCCCTGAGATGTTCGTCGACTTCAGCGGCCGCCGCGGGCTCGCCGCCGACGGCCGCAGCCGGTCCTTTTCGGACGATGCCGACGGGACGTCGTGGGCCGAGGGCGTCGGCGTCCTCGTGCTGGAGAAGCTTTCCGACGCGCGCCGCAACGGCCACCGCGTCCTCGCGCTGCTGCGCGGCTCCGCGATCAACCAGGACGGTGCCAGCAACGGCTTCTCCGCCCCCAACGGCCCCTCTCAGGTCCGCGTGATCGAAGCCGCGCTGGCCGACGCCGGGCTGTCGCGGTCCGATGTGGACCTCGTCGAGGCGCACGGGACCGGCACCGCGCTCGGCGATCCCATCGAGGCGCAGTCGCTGATGGAGACCTACGGGCAGCGCGCCACCGGCGAGCCGCTGCTGCTCGGCTCGATCAAGTCCAACATGGGCCACCCGCAGGCCGCGGCGGGCGTCGCGGGCGTGATCAAGATGGTGCAGGCGCTGCGGCACGGCAAGGCGCCGCGCACCCTGCACGTCGGCACGCCGTCGACGCACGTCGACTGGACGGCCGGCGCGGTCGAGCTGCTCACCGAGCCGCGCGACTGGCCCGAGGTGGGCCGTCCGCGCCGGGCGGCGGTCTCGTCGTTCGGCGTCAGCGGCACCAACGCGCACGTCATCCTGGAGCAGGCTCCCGAGACCGACACGGTCGAGGCGCCGAAGGCCGCCGTCCACCCGCTGGTCCTGTCGGCCAAGACCGCGGCCGCGCTCGCCGAAGCCGCCGGCCGGCTGGCGTCCCAGGTGGACACCGACCTCGTCGACGTCGCCCACACCCTCGCCACCGGCCGCGCGCAGCTCGACCACCGCGCGGTGGTGCTCTCGACGGACGCCAAACAGGCCTTGGAGACGCTGGCCGCGGGCGGTTCGCGGCCCGACGTCGTCACCGGGACCGCCGACGTCCGCGGCAAGACCGTGTTCGTCTTCCCCGGCCAGGGCTCCCAGTGGACCGGCATGGCGATCGAGCTGATCGAGCAGTCGCCGGCGTTCGCCGCGCGGATGGCCGAGTGCGACGCCGCGCTGAGCGAGTTCACCGGCTGGTCGGTGGTCGCCGTGCTCCACGGCGAGCCCGGCACGCCGCCGGCCGACCGCGTCGACGTCGTCCAGCCGATGCTGTGGGCGGTGATGGTGTCGCTGGCCGCGCTGTGGCGCGCGCACGGCGTCGAGCCGGACATGGTGATCGGGCACTCGCAGGGCGAGATCGCCGCCGCGACCGTCTCCGGTGCGCTGTCCCTTCAGGACGGTGCTCGCGTGGTCGCGTTGCGGAGCAAGGCGATCGGGGACGTCCTCGGCGGACGCGGCGGCGGCATGCTGGCCGCCGGCCTCCCCGCCGCCGAACTGCTGAAGCGACTGGAAGCCTGGGACGGCCGGATCTCCCTGGCCGCCGACAACGGCGCCACCTCGGCCGTGCTGTCCGGCGACGGCGAGGCCCTCGACGAGCTGCGCGACCAGCTCCTCGCCGAAGGGTTCCGCGCCAAGCGCGTACCGGTGGACTACGCGTCGCACTCCGCGCACGTCGAGCACCTCGTCGACCGCCTGCTGGCCGACCTGGGTCCGATCACGCCCGGCGCCGGGAGTGTCGCGATGACGTCCACGGTGACCGAAGAGCCCGGGGCCACCATGGACGCGCGGTACTGGTTCACCAACCTGCGCACCACGGTCCGGTTCGCCCCGGTCGTCGCGAAGCTCGCCGAGGCGGGCTACACGCGGTTCGTCGAGATCAGCCCGCACCCGGTGCTGGCCATGAGCATCCAGGAGACCCTCGACGAAGGCGGGCACAGCGGTTCCGTCACCGGCACATTGCGTCGCGACGAAGGCAGTCTCACGCGCTTTGCGACCTCGCTGGCCGAGCACTCCGTCCGCGGCGGCGCTGCGGACTGGGCCTCGCTGGTGCCCGGCGGCCGGATCACGGACCTGCCGACCTATCCCTTCCAGCACAAGCGCTTCTGGCTCGAAGAGGAAGCAGGCACTCCCACCGCACCCGCGAGTGTCGCCGACCAGGACTTCTGGCAGGACGTCACGAGCGGCGACGTCGACGGCCTCGCGGAGCGGCTCGGCGTCAAGGCCGCCCCGCTGGCCGAGGTCGTCCCGGCCCTGGCCGCGTGGCACGGACGCCGCACCGAGCTGTCCACAGTGGAATCGTGGCGCTACCGCGTCTCCTGGGCGCCGGTGAGCGTCACGGGCGGGTTGACCGGCGCCTGGCTGGTCGTCGTGCCCGCGGACGTCCCCGCGGCGGCCGAACTGGCCGACGCGCTCGCCGGGCAAGGCGACGTCGTGCGGGTGCTCGCGACGGCCGACCGCGAAGCCCTGGCTGAACTGCTCACGGAAGCCACGGCGCTGCGGCCGTTCGACGGCGTGCTGTCGCTGCTCGCCCTCGACACCCGCGAACACCCGGAACACCCCGCGCTCAGCACCGCGGTCGCCGCCACCATCGCGCTGCTGCAGGCTCTGCGCGACACCGGCGTCGACGCTCCCACCTGGGTCGTCACCCGCGGCGCGGTCGCGGTGGACGCCTTCTCCGACGCCGACCCGGCCGCCGCGGCGGTGTGGGGCCTCGGCACGGTCGCCGCGCTCGACCTGCCCGCCACCTGGGGCGGCCTGGTCGACGTCGACGGCCCCGCCGACGCCGCCCGCCTGGCCGCCGTGGTGTCCGGTGTGGACAGTGAGGACCAGGTGGCGATCCGGCCGTCCGGGGTGTTCGCCCGGCGGATGGTCCGCGCCCCGCTGAAGGGCACCGCGGGCGGGTGGGAGCCGCGGGGGACCGTCCTGGTCACCGGCGGCACCGGCGCGGTCGGCTCACACGTCGCGCGCTGGCTGGCCGGCCGCGGTGCCGAGCACATCGTGCTCACCAGCCGCCGCGGTCTCGACGCCGAAGGCGCGCGTGAGCTGGTCGACGAGCTGGGTGCCACCGTGGTGGCCTGCGACGTCTCCGACAGGGAACAGCTGAAGGCTCTACTAGCCGAGCACCCGCCGACCGCCGTGGTGCACGCCGCCGGTGTCCTCACCGCCGAGTCGCCCTTGGCCGACGTCACGCCCGCCGAGTTCGCCGCGGCCACCCGCGCCAAGGTCACCGGCGCCGCGCTGCTCGACGAACTGCTCGGCGACACCGAGCTGGACGCGTTCGTGCTGATGTCCTCCGGGGCCGCCGTGTGGGGCACCTCCGGCCAGCCCGCCTACGCCGCGGGCAACGCCTACCTCGACGCGCTCGCCCGGCGCAGGCGCGCCGCGGGCCGCACCGCGACCGCGATCGCCTGGGGTTCCTGGGGCGGCGGGGGCATGGTCGACGCCGAGGCGAGCGACCTGCTGCGTCGCATGGGCTTGGCCGAGATGGCGCCGGAACTCGCCGTCGAAGCGCTGGGCCAGGCCCTGGACCACGACGAGACCCAGCTGGTCGTCGCCGACATCGACTGGGCCGCGTTCGCCCCGGTCTACCAGCTCGCCCGCCCGCGGCCGCTGCTGCGCGCGCTGCCCGAGGTCGCCGAGGACAAGACCGAAACCCAGGCCGACAACGGCGATCTCAAGGCGAAGCTGGCCGCTCTGACCCCCGCCGAGCAGCAGCGGACGTTGCTGGAGCTGGTCCGCGGCCAGGTCGCCGTGGTGGCCGGCTACGACGGCGGCTCGGCGGTCGAACCGGCCCGCGCGTTCAAGGAGCTGGGCTTCGACTCCGTCACCGCGGTCGACCTGCGCAACCGGCTCGGCGCGGCCACCGGCCTGAAGCTGCCGGCGACCGTCGCCTTCGACCACGTCAACCCGCAGGCGCTCGCCGAGCACCTGTGGACCCAGCTGGGCGGCGAGGCCGCGGTCCCGCTCGAAGTCGAGCTGGACCGCCTGGAGGCGGTGGCCGCCGGCCTGGACGCCGCCGAGATCGACCGGTCCCGGATCGTCGCCCGGCTGCAGGCGATGGTCACCACCCTGCACAAGACCCTGTCCGGCACCAAGACCACCGATGTGCTGGAGACCGCGACCACGGATGAGCTGTTCGCCCTCATCGACAACGAGCTTGGCGCCTGAGAGGTATCTGACCGATGACTGACGAAAGCAAGCTGGTCGACTACCTGAAGCGGGTGACCGCCACCCTGCAGGAGACGCGGGAGCGGCTGCGCGAGGTCGAAGCCGCGGACGCCGAGCCGATCGCGATCGTCGCGATGGGCTGCCGGTACCCGGGCGACGTCCGTTCACCGGAGGACCTCTGGGACCTGGTCGCGGACGGCCGGGACGCCATCGGCGCGTTCCCGACCGACCGCGGCTGGGGCCTGGACTCGATGTTCGACGCCGACCCCGACAGCCCGGGCACGAGCTACGTGAGCGAGGGCGGCTTCATCCACGACGTCGCCCAGTTCGACGCGCCCTTCTTCGGCGTCTCGCCGCGCGAAGCGCTCGCCATGGACCCGCAGCAGCGGCTCGTGCTGGAGCTGGCGTGGGAGACGTTCGAGCGCGGCGGCATCGCGCCCCATTCGTTGGCGAAGCAGCAGGTCGGCGTGTTCCTCGGCAGCGGCGACCAGGACTACTACGACGAGCTGCCGCCGTCGGTGCTCGCCGGCGAGGTCCAGGACTACCTGAGCACCGGCAACGCCGGCTCGGTCATCTCCGGCAGGATCGCCTACGCGCTGGGCCTCGAGGGCCCGGCCATCACGATCGACACGGCCTGCTCGTCTTCGCTGGTCGCCCTGCACCTCGCCGTGCAGGCCCTTCGGCAGCGCGACTGCGCGCTGGCGCTGGCCGGCGGCGTGATGGTGATGTCGCGCCCCGGCCCGTTCGTCGCGTTCAGCCGCCAGCGCGGACTCGCCGCGGACGGCCGCTGCAAGCCGTTCTCCGACAGCGCCGACGGCACCGGCTGGGCCGAGGGCGCGGGCACGCTCCTGCTGGAGCGCCTGTCCGACGCGCGCCGCAACGGGCACCCGGTCCTCGCCGTCGTGCGCGGGTCCGCGGTCAACTCCGACGGCGCGTCCAACGGTCTCACCGCGCCCAATGGCCCGTCCCAGCAGCGCGTCATCCGCCAGGCACTGGCCAACGCACAGCTTTCCGCGTCCGATGTGGACGCCGTCGAGGGCCACGGCACCGGCACCACGCTCGGCGACCCGATCGAGGCCCAGGCCCTGCTCGCCACCTACGGCCAGGACCGCGACCGCCCGCTGTGGCTCGGCTCGATCAAGTCGAACATCGGCCACGCCCAGGGCGCGGCCGGCGTCGGCGGCGTGATCAAGATGGTGCAGGCGTTGCAGAACGGCGTCCTGCCCAAGACCCTGCACGTCACCGAGCCGACCACCGAGGTCGACTGGACGGCCGGCAACGTCGAGCTGCTGACCGAGGAACGTTCGTGGGAGGCGGGCTCGACGCCGCGTCGTGCGGGTGTGTCGTCGTTCGGGGTGAGCGGCACCAACGCGCACGTGATCATCGAGGAAGCGCCCGCCATCGACGTCGAGGACGTCACGCCGAGCTGGCCCGCGGACGTGCCGGTCCCGTGGCCCCTCTCCGGGCACGGTGCCGCCGCTCTGAAGGCTCAGGCAGCCCGACTGTCCGATGTGGACGCCTCGGCACTCGACATCGGGTTCTCGTTGGCGACGTCCCGCTCGCCGCTGAGTCACCGTGCGGTGGTGTTCGACGGCAAGGCGGGTCTTGCGGCCGTGGAAGCCGGCACCCCGGTCGAAGGGCTGACCGCGTTCCTGTTCTCCGGCCAGGGCGCGCAGCGCGCCGGGATGGGGGCCGAGCTGGCCGCCGCGTTCCCGGTCTTCGCCGCCGCGTTCGACGAGGTCTGCGCGGAGCTGGACCAGCACCTCGACCGCCCGCTGAAGACGGTCGTCTTCGACAAGCCGCGCCTGATCAACCAGACCGGCTACACCCAGCCCGCGCTGTTCGCGATCGAGGTCGCGCTGTTCCGGCTGCTGTCGTCGTGGGGCCTCAAGCCCGACTTCCTGCTCGGCCATTCGGTCGGCGAGCTGGCCGCCGCGCACGTCGCCGGGGTGCTGTCCCTGGCCGACGCCTGCACGCTGGTCGCCGCCCGCGCGAAGCTCATGCAGGCGCTGCCCACCGGCGGAGCGATGGTCGCGCTGCAGGCGACCGAGGACGAGGTCACCCCGCACCTGACCGACGGCGTCAGCATCGCCGCGATCAACGGCCCTGACTCCGTCGTGCTCTCCGGCACCGAAGACGCCGTCACCGCGGTGGTCGCGCAGTTCGAGGGCCGCAAGTCGTCGAAGCTCAAGGTGTCGCACGCGTTCCACTCGCCGCTGATGGAGCCGATGCTGGCCGAGTTCGCCGAGGTCGCCCGCACGCTCACCTACTCCGAGCCCACGATCCCGCTGGTGTCCAACGTCTCCGGCGCACTGGCCGGAGGAGAGGTCGCCACGGCGGAGTACTGGGTCTCGCACGTCCGCGCGGCCGTCCGTTTCCACGACGGGCTCACCGCGCTCAGCGACCAGGGCGTCTCGCGGTTCGTCGAGGTCGGGCCCGACGGCGTGCTGTCCGCTCTCGCTCGCCAGAGCTTCGACGCCGTCGTCGTGCCGGTCCTGCGCAAGGACCGGCCCGAGCCGCGGGCCGCGCTCACCGCCCTCGCCGAGCTGTACGTCAGCGGGCTGGCCCCGGACTGGGCCGCGGTGTTCGAGGGCCGCGGCGCCCGGCGCGCCGACCTGCCGCCGTACGCCTTCCAGCGCAAGCGCTACTGGCTCGACGCCCGCGCCAACCGCGACGAAGTCACCGCCGCGGGCCTCACCTCCGCCGGGCACCCGCTGCTCGGCGCGGCCATCGCGCTCGCCGACACCGACGGGGTCGTGCTCACCGGCCGCCTGTCCCTCGAGACCCACGCGTGGCTCGACGGGCACCGGCTCGGCGACGTCGCCACCGTGCCCGGCACGGCCTTCCTGGAGCTGGCGATCCGCGCCGGCGACCAGGTCGGCTGCGGCCGGATCGAAGAGCTGACGCTCGGCAGCCCGCTGGTCGTCCCGGACCGCACCGGCGTCCAGGTGCAGGTGACGGTCGGGATCGCCGACGAGCACGGCGTCCGTCCGGTGCAGATCCACTCGCGTCCCGAAGACACCGGTGTCACCGGCGAGCCGTGGACGCTGCACGCCGGTGGCACCGTCGCGCCGCAGACCCACCGCGGCACCGAACTGACCGAATGGCCGCCGTCCGGCGCCGAGCCGGTCGCGATCGACGGCATCTACGACGACTTCGCCGACACCGGCCTCACCTACGGCCCCCTGTTCCGCTCCCTGCGCGCGGTCTGGAGCCGCGGCCGCGAGGTCTTCGCCGAGGTCGTCCTGCCCGAAGACAGCGACGCCGAGCGCTTCGGCCTCCACCCGGCCGCACTCGACGCCTGCACGCACGCCCTGCGCGTCGCGGGCGGGGGAGACGGCGGAGTCGGCCGCGTCCCGTTCTGCTGGACCGGCGTCGAACTGCACGCCACCGGCGCCTCCGCGCTGCGGGTGCGCTTCACGCCGACCACCGAGGACGGCTTCGCGGTCGCGCTCGCCGACACCACCGGGGCGCCCGTCGCCACTGTCGCCGAGACTGTGTTCCGCGCGTTCACCGCGCCGGTCGCGGCGGAGGCGCCGCTCTACAAGATCGAATGGCAGCGGATCGCCGCCGAGTCCGCTGTCGACGTCTCGAACGTCGAGATCTTCGAGTGCGCGGCCACCGACACCCACGAGCTGACCCACCGCGTTCTGGCCGCGCTGCAGAACTGGCTCGCCGACGAGCACCCGGAGGACGCGCGCCTGGTCGTCGTCACCCGCGGGGCCGTCGCGGCCGCCGGGGGAGTCACCGATCTCGCCGCGTCTGCCGCCTGGGGTCTCGTGCGCTCGGCGCAGGAGGAGAACCCGGACACGTTCGTGCTCTTGGACCTGGACACCGAAAGCACCGTGACCGAGGTCCTGCCGCAGGTCCTCGCCACCGGTGAACCGCAGGCTGCCGTCCGCTTCGGCACGGTCCTCGTCCCGCGGCTGGTGCGCACCGCGGCGGCCGCCGAACCGGCGTACTTCCACCCGGGCGGCACCGTCCTGGTCACCGGCGCGTCCGGCGCGATCGGCGGCGCGCTCGTCCGGCACCTGGCCGCGCAGTACGACGTCCGACGGTTCCTGCTGGTCAGCCGCCGCGGCACGCCCGAGCTGGAGAGCCTGGGCGCCGAGCTGGGCGTGCACGTCGACATCGCGCTGTGCGACGTCGCCGACCGCGCGGCCCTGGCTCAGGTACTGGCCGCGATCCCCGCCGAGCACCCGCTCACGTCCGTGGTGCACGCCGCCGGCGTCCTCGACGACGGCGTCATCACCGCGCTCACGCCCGAGCGCATCGACACCGTGCTGCGGCCGAAGGTCGACGGCGCGCTCAACCTGCACGAACTCACCCGCGACACCGCGCTCTCGGCGTTCGTGCTGTTCTCGTCGGTCTCCGGCGTGCTCGGCGCCCCGGGCCAAGGCGGGTACGCCGCCGCGAACGCGTTCCTCGACGGCCTCGCCGCCCACCGCGTCGCGCACGGCTTGCCCGCGCAGTCGCTGGGCTGGGGCCTGTGGGGCGAGGTCGGTGGCATGGGCGGCACCCTGTCCGCCGCCGAAGTCGCCCGCCTGGGAGCGGGCGGCATCGTGCCACTGTCCACTTCGGACGCTCTTGACCTGTTCGACCGCGCGCTGGCTTCCCGCCAGGCCGCCGTCGTGCCGGTGAAGCTCGACCTGCCGGCGTTGCGGAAGCTGGACTCCCTCCCGAAGACCCTCGAGGAGCTGGCCGGACGGCCCGCCCGGCGGGTCGCGGCCGGAACGCGGACGGTGGTCGACTCGTTCGCCGCCCGCGTCCGGGCCTTGCCGGAGGCGGACCGGGCCGACGCCGTCCTGGACCTGGTCCGCGGCCACGCCGCGACCGTGCTCGGCTACGGCGGCGCGCACGAGATCGAGCCCGGCGCGCAGTTCCAGTCGCTCGGCTTCGACTCGCTCACCGCGATCGAGCTGCGCAACGGCCTCACCGCGGCGACCGGGCAACGGCTGCCCGCGACCCTCATCTTCGACCACCCGACGCCGTCGGCGCTGGCCGCGCACCTGCTCACCGAACTGGTGGGCACGGTGGAAGAGATCGCCACGGCGTCGTCCAAGGCGTCCGACGAGCCCATCGCGATCGTCGGCATGGCGTGCCGGCTGCCCGGCGGCGTCACCTCGCCGGAGCAGCTGTGGGAACTGGTCGCCAACGGCCGGGACGCCATCGGCGACTTCCCCGCCGACCGCGGCTGGGACGTCGACGGCCTGCTCGACCCGACCGGCCGCCGCCCCGGCACGACCTACGTCGCCCGCGGCGGGTTCGTCCACGACGCCGGGGACTTCGACGCGACGTTCTTCGGTGTCTCGCCGAAGGAAGCACCGGCCATCGACCCGCAGCAGCGGCTCCTCTTGGAAGCCTGCTGGGAGGCCCTCGAGCGTTCGGGCATCGACCCGTCCTCGCTCAAGGGCAGCCCGACCGGCGTCTACGCGGGCGTCCAGTACCACGACTACGTGGGCGCGAACAGCGCCGGCTCGATCGTCACCGGCCGGGTGTCCTACACCCTCGGGCTGGAGGGCCCGGCCGTCAGCGTCGACACCGCGTGCTCGTCCTCGCTGGTCGCGATGCACATGGCCGCCCAGGCCCTGCGCGGCGGCGACTGCACCCTCGCCCTTGCCGGCGGCGTGACCGTGATGGCGACGCCGGAGACGTTCGTCGAGTTCAGCCGCCAGAAGGGGCTGGCCGCCGACGGCCGCTGCAAGGTGTTCTCCGACGACGCCGACGGCACCACCTGGTCCGAAGGTGTCGGCGTGGTCGTGCTGGAGCGGCTGTCCGACGCTCGCCGCCTCGGCCACCCGGTGCTCGCGGTGCTCAAGGGCAGCGCGGTCAACCAGGACGGCATGTCCAACGGCCTCACCGCCCCCAACGGCCCCGCCCAGCAGCGCGTCATCCGCGCCGCGCTGGCCGACGCCGGCATCACCGCGGCCGACGTCGACGCCGTCGAGGCGCACGGCACCGGCACGAAGCTGGGCGACCCGATCGAGGTCCAGGCCCTGCTGGCCACCTACGGCAAGGAGACCTCGGCCGACCGCCCGCTGTGGATCGGTTCGGTCAAGTCGAACCTCGGTCACACGCAGGCCGCGGCCGGTGCGGCCGGGGTGATCAAGATGGTGCTGGCCATGCGCCAGGGCGAGCTGCCCGCGACGCTGCACGTCGGCCGCCCGTCGACCGAGATCGACTGGTCGTCCGGCGCGGTGCGGGCGCTGGTGGAGCCGGTGAAGTGGCTGCCCAACGGGCACATCCGCCGGGCCGGGGTCTCGTCGTTCGGCGTCAGCGGCACCAACGCCCACGTGATCCTGGAAGAAGGCGACCGCCGCGAAGTCACCGGTG
Organism: Amycolatopsis sp. NPDC051371; assembly: GCF_040682155.1. Lineage (NCBI taxonomy): Bacteria > Bacillati > Actinomycetota > Actinomycetes > Pseudonocardiales > Pseudonocardiaceae > Amycolatopsis > Amycolatopsis sp. NPDC051371. Next base: position 86,133 of record NZ_JBFBAG010000040.1, on the reverse strand, counting down.
GCCACGACTACGAAGGTCCGGTCGCCTGGCCGGTCTCCGGCCGCGGCGCGGCGGCGCTGCGGGCGAAGGCCGAGCAGCTCATGTCCTATGTGGACGAAGACCCGGAGGGCAGCCTCGCCGACATCGGCTTCTCGCTGGCCACGACGCGCAGTGCATTCGACCGCCGCGCGGTGCTGATCGGCCAGCGCTCGCCGCAGTTCGTCCGCGGCCTCGCCGCGTTGGTCGACGAAGAGGAGGCGCGCGGCGTCGTCAGCGGTATCGCCACCGCGGGTGGGCGCACGGCGTTCCTGTTCGCCGGCCAGGGCGCGCAGCGCGTCGGCATGGGAGCGCGGCTCGCCGAGCAGTTCCCGGCCTTCGCGGCCGCGTACGACGAGGTCTGCGCGGAACTCGACCGGCACCTCGACCGCCCGATCCGCTCGGTCACCGACGAGCTGGACGAAACCCGCTACACGCAGCCCGCGCTGTTCGCGCTGGAGGTCTCGCTGTTCCGCTTGGTGCGGTCGTGGGGCGTGAAGCCGGACGTCCTGCTCGGCCACTCGATCGGCGAGATCGCCGCGGCCCACTGCGCGGGCGTGTTCTCCCTGGCGGACGCGGCCAAGCTGGTGGTCGCCCGGGGTGCGCTGATGCAGGCGCTGCCGACCGGCGGTGCGATGGTGGCGATCGAAGCGACGCCGGAGGAAGTTCGCGACGACAGTGTCGACATCGCCGCGGTCAACGGGCCGAACTCCGTCGTGATCTCGGGGGCGGCCGACGCCGTAGCCGCGGTGGCGGCGAAGTTCGAGCGCACCAAGCAGCTGAAGGTGTCGCACGCGTTCCACTCCCGCCTGATGGAGCCGATGCTCGAGGAGTTCCGCGCGATCGCCGCGGAGCTGACCTACGCGTCGCCGCGGATCCCGGTCATCTCGACGGTCGCCGAGGGTGCCGACCTGACCTCGCCGGAGTACTGGGTCCAGCAGGTGCGCGAAGGCGTCCGGTTCGCCGACGCGGTTACCCGCGCCGCGGCCGGGGGCGTCAACCGGTTCCTGGAGCTGGGCCCCGACACCACGCTCGCCGCGATGACGGCCGCGTGCTTCGACGAACGGCCGGAGGTCCTGGCTTCGATGCTGCACAAGGAGAACGACGAAGCGGTCGCCGCCCTGACCGGCGTCGCGCAGCTGCACGTCAGCGGCGTCGACGTCGACTGGAACGCGGTGTACGAGCCCACCGGCGCCCGGCCGGTCGCGCTGCCGACCTACCCGTTCCAGCGGCAGCGCTACTGGATCGAGAGCACGGTCGGGTCCGTGAGCCAGGAGGACCACCCGCTGCTCGGCGCGGCCCTCGAACTGGCGGGCGCCGACGGGCTGCTGTTCAGCGGACGGCTGTCCGTGGGCACCCACCCGTGGCTGGCCGACCACGTCGTCGGCGGCTCGATCCTGTTCCCCGGCACCGGGTTCGTCGAGATGGCGATCCGCGCGGGCGACGAGGCCGGCTGCCCGCGGCTCGACGAGCTGACCCTGGAGTACCCGCTGGTCGTGCCGGAGCGGACAGGCGTCCGCGTCCAGTTCGCGCTCGACGCACCGGGCGCCGACGGCACCCGCGCGTTCAGCGTCCACTCGCGGCCCGAAGGCTCGGCCGCAGCGTGGACGCGGCATGCGACCGGCAAGCTCGCGAAGGCGGGCAAGGCTGCGGACTTCGACCTGACGGCCTGGCCGCCCGCCGGCGCCGAGCAGGTGCGCCTGGAAGGCACCTACGAGGAGCTGGCCGCCGACGGCTTGGCCTACGGACCCGCGTTCCGCGGGCTCGTCGCGGCCTGGAAGCGCGACGGCGAAGCGTTCGCCGAGATCCGGCTCCCGGCATCGGTGTCCGATGTGGACCGCTACGGCGTCCACCCGGCCGTGCTCGACGCCGCGTTGCACACGATCGGCGTCTCCGGCGCGGCCGGTTCCGAGCCGGCGCTGCCGTTCGCGTGGGAAGGCGTGCGGCTGCACGCCGTCGGGGCGACGACGCTGCGGGTCCACGTCCGCCCGGTCGGCACCGGCGCGGTCGCGCTGGACGTCGCCGACGGCGCCGGGGCTCCGGTCGCGTCGGTGGAGTCGTTGCTGCTGCGCCCGATGTCCGCCGTTCCGCAGGCCGCGGCTTCGGGCGGCGGCGACTCGCTGTTCCGCGTCGCCTGGGAACCCGCCGAGCTCGACGCGGTCGCCGAGGTCACCGACTGGTCCGTGCTGGGTCCCGACTCCTTCGGCCTCACCGAAGCTCTGGGCGCGAAGGCGGTCTCGGCTTCGGACGCGACCGGCCTGGCCGTGCTCGCCGCGGGCGGCGCAGACCTCCACGCCGAACTGCATCGCGTGCTCGGCGAGCTGCAGACCTGGCTGGCCGGCTCCGGGGAGTCGCTGATCGTCGTGACCCGCGGCGCGGTGGCCGCCGAGGCGGGGGAGGACCCCGACCCGGTCGGCGCCGCGGTGGCGGGCCTGGTCCGCTCGGCGCAGGCCGAGCACCCGGACCGGATCACCCTCGTCGACCTCGGCGCGGGCACCCCGGCGGGCCGGACGCTCGCCGCGGTGGCGGCCTCCGACGAGCCGCAGGTGGCGCTGCGGGCGGGCGCGGTGCTGGTGCCGCGGCTGGCCCGGGCGGCCGACGCGGCCACCGCACCGGTCTGGGACCCCGAAGGCACGGTGCTCGTCACCGGCGCCACCGGCGCACTCGGCTCGGCCGTGGCGCGGCACCTCGTCACCGAGCACGGTGTGCGGCACCTGCTGCTGGTCAGCCGCCGGGGAGCCGATGCTCCCGGCGCGGCCGAACTGGCCGCGCTCGACGCCGACGTCACCTTGGCCGCCTGCGACGTCGCCGACCGCGACGCCGTGGCCGCGCTGCTGGCCGGGATTCCGGACGAAGCGCCGCTGCGGGCGGTGGTGCACGCCGCCGGCGTCCTCGACGACGGCGTCCTGACGTCGCTGACCCCGGACCGGCTCGACACCGTGCTGCGGCCGAAGGCCGACGCTGCGTCCGTGCTGCACGAGCTCACCCGCGAGCTGGACCTCACCGCGTTCGTCCTGTTCTCCTCGGCCGCCGGCGTCCTCGGCCCCCCGGGCCAGGGCAGCTACGCCGCGGCCAACGCGTTCCTGGACGCCCTCGCCGTCCGGCGTCGGGCCGAGGGGCTCGCCGGTACGTCGCTCGCGTGGGGCCTGTGGGCCGGCGGCATGGGCGAGGCACTGGACGGCGCCGACGCGCACCGCATCGGCGAGACCGGTATCACCGCACTGTCCACTGAGGACGGACTGCGGCTGCTGGACTCGACGGCCGGTGCCGCGGAAGCGTTGCTGGTGCCGATCGCGCTGGACACCCGGGTGCTGGCCTCGTCGGGAGACGACGACCTGCCCGCCGTCCTGCGCGGGCTGGCGGGCACCCCCGGCCGCCGCGCGGCGCAGGACGAGGCCGAGGACACCGAGAAGCTGGCCGGGAAGCTGGCCGGGCTGCCGGTGGCCAAGCGCGTCCCGACCGTGCTGACCCTGGTGCGCACGCACGCCGCCGCCCTGCTCGGCCACGCCGGGCCGGAGGCGGTGGAACCGGACCGCTCGTTCAACGAGGTCGGCTTCGACTCGTTGTCCGCCACCGGGTTCCGCAACAAGCTCAGCCTCGTCACGAGCCTGAAGCTGCCGGTGAGCCTGATCTTCGACTACCCGACCCCGCGGATCCTCGCCGAGCACCTGGTCGGCGAACTGGCCCCGGCCGAGGTCGAGGTGGTCGAGGAAACCGTGACCGAGCAAGGGGTTCGCGACGCGCTGGCGGCCATTCCGCTGGAGAAGCTGCGCGCCGCCGGACTCCTGGACGGGCTGCTGGAGCTGGCGGGCGTGCGCCTGCCGGAGGAGACCGTCGAGCCCGACGCCGTCGAGGAGGCCACGATCGACGACCTCGACACCGACGCCCTGATCAGCATGGCGATCGGTGGTGGTGACGACGATTAGTCGACCCCTATTCCCGCCCGCCCCGGCCATTATTGCCCGGCCCGATCCGGCTGTGGCCCACTGGTACGGAAGGTTTCCCGTGCTTCACCAGAATCTTGACCCGAATGAGGAGAGGTAACCCCATGGTCACCGGCTACGCAATCGAAGCACGGGGGCTGCGCAAGTCCTATGGCGACGTGAACGTCCTGGAAAGCGTCGACCTGAGCGTGCAGCGCGGCACGATGTTCGCGCTGCTGGGCCCGAACGGCGCCGGAAAGACCACGACCGTGCGGATCCTGAGCACCCTGCTGGACGCCGACGGCGGCTCCGTGACCATCAACGGCCACGACCTCGGGGGGCCCAAGCGGAAGGTGCGGGAGCAGATCGGCCTCACCGGCCAGGACACCGCGGTCGACGAGCTGCTCACCGGCCGCGAAAACCTGCAGATGATGGCGCGGCTGTTCCACCTGGGCACGGCCGAGGCGAAAACCCGCGCCATCGAGCTGCTCACGCAGTTCGACCTGACCGACGCCGCCGACCGCCAGGTCAAGACCTACTCCGGGGGCATGCGCCGCCGGCTCGACCTGGCGATCAGCCTGATCACCTCGCCGCCGGTGCTGTTCCTCGACGAGCCCACCACCGGCCTCGACCCGCGCAGCCGCTCGGCGATGTGGGACGCGATCCGCGAGCTGCTCGACGGCGGCACCACGATCCTGCTCACCACGCAGTACCTCGAGGAGGCCGACCAGCTGGCCGACCGCATCGCGGTGATCGACAAGGGCCGCGTCGTCGCCGAGGGCACCGCGGCCGAGCTGAAGCGCAAGGTGGGGACCGAGCGGCTCAAGCTCACCTTCGCCACCTCCGCCGAGGCGGCCCGCGCGCACGGCATCACCGGCGGCGTCCTGATCGACGACACCGTCAGCGTCGCCATCGACCAGCCCGGCCAGGTCCGGCAGGTGCTCAACCAGGTCGCCGACGCGGGCCTCGAGACCACCGGGCTCGAGCTGTCCGAGCCGACCCTGGACGACGTTTTCCACACCCTTACCGGAACCACGGGAGAGAAGCGATGACCCAGACCCTGTCCAGGGAGGTCGAGGGGACGCAGATCCCCGACACCCCGAGCCGATCCTCGTTCGCACTGGCGCTGTCCGACTGCCGCGTGCTGGTCGGGCGCAACGTCAAGCACATCGCCCGCAACTCGGAGATGCTGATCCAGGCGGTCTCGCTGCCGATCGTGCTCCTGCTGCTGTTCCGCTTCATGTTCGGTGGCGCGATCACCGTGCCGGGCATGGCCTACATCGACTACCTGCTGCCCGGCCTGCTGGCGATCAGCATCGCCTTCAACTCGACGTCCACCGTGGTGGGCGTGGCCGCGGACCTCACGCAGGGCCTGGTCGAGCGGTTCCGGTCGATGCCCATGGCGGGCCCGGCCGTGCTCGTGGGGCACGTCGTCTCCGGCGTGCTGCGCAGCCTGCTCTCGTTCGTGGTGATGGCCGCGGTCGGCCTGGCCGTCGGGTTCCGTCCCGCGGCCGGCGTGCTCGGCTGGCTCGGCGCGATCGGCCTGCTGACGCTGTTCGCCACCGGCGTGTTCTGGCTCGCGACGCTCCTGGGCTCGATCGCCAAGACCGTCGAGGGCGCGGGGGGTCTCGGCATGATCCTCGTCTTCGTCCCCTACGCCACCAGCGCGCTGGTGCCCACGGCGTCGATGCCGTCGGTGCTGCGGGCGGTCGTCGACAACCAGCCGGTGACCGTGCTCATCGACGCCGTCCGCGGCCTGATGAACGGCACGGAGCTGGGCTCGACCGGCTGGCTGGCGCTGGCCTGGTGGGTCGTCATCACCGCCGGGGCCGCGTACCTCGCGATCCGGAAGTTCCACCAGCGCTCCCGCGGCTGACCTCCCGCGACACCCAGGCGGCCCGTGCTCCGCGCACGGGCCGCTTCGGCGTGCGCAAGGTCGACTTTAGGTCGGTCCGGCACTCTGCGTAGGGAGCATCCGACCAGTCCGTGAAGTGAGGTGGCCCCGATGCCGACCCGCATCGCCGAGAAGCCGGCCGTGACCCTCGACGCCTGGTTCGCCCCGCTGGCCGCTGACCCGGCCGGCGCGGCGGCGTTCGTCGCCGAGATCGCCGACCGCGTCGCCCGGCGTCCCCGCGTGCTGGTCCCGGGCGGTGGCTCGGTGGCGGACGCGCTCGCGGCGAGCGGCTACGCGGTCACCGAAGACGCCACTGTGGGCCTCGAAAGCCTGCGCGGTCAGCGCTTCGACGTCGTCTACGCGGGTTCCGACGTCCTCTCGCGGCTGCTCGTGCAGCGTGAGCAGGTCCACCTGGTCCGCCGGCTCGCGACGCTGCTGCGTCCCGGCGGCGGCCTGGTCGTCCAGGGGTTCCACCCCGACCCGGCCCGCTGGGCGGCGCACCCGCTCGTCACCGGGCACGACTGCGCCCGCCAGACGCTGTTCCTGAGCGATGGTGTGCCGCTGCGCTACGTGTGGCCCGCGGAGCTGGACCTGATGGCCGAGCTGGCCGACCTCGCGCTCGACAGTCGTTGGGGCGGTTGGTACGGCGAGCCCGCCGCGTGCGGCGAGCAGGTCGTCTCCCTCTACCGAAGCTGACAGTGCCGTAAAAGCGGCCCGGGTCCCCGCTGGTGGCGGGGACCCGGGCCGCTGGGCCGGACGCGGAGGAGGATCAGACCGCGTCCGACATCTCGCCGACGAGGATGCTGTGGTGCAGCTTCCGCAGCGAGCTGCCGGGCTCGATGCCCAGCTGCTGGACGAGGTGGTGCCGGGCGGAGGCGAAGGTCTCCAGCGCTTCGGCGCGCCGGTTCGACCGCAGCAGCGCCGTCATCAGGTACTCGTAGAACGTCTCGCGCAGCGTGTGCTCCTTCGCCAGCGCGGAAAGCTGCCCGACGACCTCGCGGTGCCTGCCGATCAGCAGCTCCGTCTCCATCAGCAGCTCCAGGCACTCCAGCCGGGTCTCCTCCAGCAGCGTGGCGTAGGCCTGGACGTCGGGGGAGTCGGTGAAACCGCCGAACGCCTCGCCGCGCCACAGCTTCGCGGCTTCGCGCAGGACGGCCGCGGCCTCCTTGTAGTTGCGGTCCCAGTGCAGGGCCCGGCCGCGCTCGTAGAGACGGGTGAAGCGGTCGGCGTCGAGCTCGCCGTCGGTGACGTGCAGTGAATAGCCGCGCGGGCTGGTCACGACCGGGCTGTCGTCCGCGTCGTCACCCGTGCCGCGCAGCAGCTTCCGCAGCTGCGAGACGTAGACGTAGAGGGCGGCGCTCGCGCGGGCCGGCGGGTGCTCTCCCCAGAGCTCGCCGATCAGGTGCTCGGTGGTCGCCACCTGGTTGCGCTTGACCAGCAGCACGGCGAGCAGCGTCTCGATCTTGCGTGCCCGCGGGGCGCTGACGCCGGGCCGCCCGCCGACTTTCAGCTGCCCCAGTATCTCGTAGTCCATTTCCAGTGCCTCCGGTGTCCGCGTCGATCGGATCTGCCCGGCCTGGCGCCCCCAGTGTGTCCTCCAGCGCCCATGTGCCCGGTCCCACCTCGGCAGCGTACTAAACCGGGAGGTCGGTTTTCAAGACAAAACCGGGAGGTCGGTCGGTTTGTTCTGCGAGCGGTCGCGAAGTACCTTGGTAGGGGCCGGTTTTCGGGGTTCCCCTAGTTGTAAACCGGGCGGTTGGTATGTAATCATGATCGGGAAGCGCAGGGTCCCCTGCGCCGGACGGCTCGAAGCTGAGGGGACCGACGGTGACCAAGCAGGCACGCTCGGAACAGACGCGGCGCCTGTTGCTGGAGGCCGCGGCCGTGCTGCTGCACCAGGACGGCTACGCCGCCACCAGCATGGTGGGCATCGCGCAGGCGGCCGGCGTCACCAAGGGTGGCCTGTACTTCCACTTCTCCTCCAAGGACGAGATCTGCGACGAGGTGCAGATCGCCGCGACGGAGGTGCTGCGCGCGCACGTGGGCCGTCAGCTCACCGTGCCCCGGCCGGCGCTGCGGCGCCTGGCCGAGCTCAGCCGCGCCCTCATGCAGTGGCTCGACAGCGACCCGAAGGTCGGCGCGAGCTTCCGCATGGCCCGCGAGATGGGGTCCGTGGACGAGCGGTTCGTCGTGTTCTCCCGCAGCTGGCTGGCCCAGGTCCACGAGTGCGTCGCCGACGCGATCGACGGCGGCGAGCTCGGCGCCGACGTGCCGCTCGAGACCGCGGAGCTGCTGGTGGTGGTCACGTGCGTGGGTCTCGAATCCGTGGTGGCCAGCCGGATCGTCGTGCCGGACAGCGACCTCGCCGTCACGCTGGGAAAGCTGTGGCGGCTCATCGAGCTGGCCGAGCGGTCACCGCGGCCGACAGCGGGCGCGGGAGCCTGAAAGGGCGACCCGTACCTCGTGCGTGGGTCAGACGGAAGCGGACTCGGCGAGCGAGCCCTGCGGCACGAACCGGTGCAGTCGCCGGGGCGGCACCACGGAGACCAGGATCATGTTCCACATGAACGTGATCCGCTCCAGCAGGTCCGTTCGTCCGGTGAGCACCTGGGAGCTCAGCTGGATCCCGGTGAACGACGCCTGCACGAACTGCGCGAGGTCGTGCGGGTTGACCTCCTTGCGCAGATCACCCGCCGCCTTCGCGGCGAGCAGGCAGCCGTGGATCGTGTCGATCCACCGCTTGTACGCGTTGGCCGCCGGCGCGATGAACGAACCCTGCTCGATGACGAGCCGGATGCTGGCGCGCACCCGGACGTCGGACTGCAGGCTGGCCGCCATGCCCTGCGTGAGGTCGATGACGGTCTGCAGCCCCGGGTTCTCGACGTTCTCGAGGGGGTCCGAGACCGTGAACTGCTCGTCGATCAGCGCGTCGGCCAGATCTTCCTTCGACTTGAAGTGGAAGTACAGCGCACCCTTCGTGACACCCGCTTCGGTCAGGATGTCCGACAGGCTCGCACCGAGGAAGCCGACGGCGTCGAAGCGGGAGGCCGCCGCCTCGAGGATCGCGTTCCGTGTCTGCTCCGCGCGTTCTTGGCGAGCCACGTCCAGCCCCTCTCGCTAGTGCCGGTCAGTCCACAGTAGACCATTCGGCGGTACCTCGTGCGTCAGTACGCCAGTCTACGTCCCGTCGCCCGGGAAAGCCACTAAAAAAAACCGCTCGGTTGGTATGGTTTTAGGTGTCCGGTTCGGCTACAAATGGAGCGGGGGAGTACTGGGGTACTGGGGTAGGACATTCTAGGAGGACCGTCATGGTCGGCACCATCCTTCAAGAGTCTGTGCGCGAAATGCCGGAAACCAAGATCATCGACATGCCCGCCGTGCGGGCCGTCGACTTCCAGCAGACGATCCCGCGGAGCCTCGTGCACCGCGCGGCCGTCTCGGAAGTCTTCGTCACCGATTTGAACATCCTCGGCGAAGGCCGGTTCGAGGTCGGCGCGCAGTGGCCGCGCCGGCACAGCTTCTTCGGGCCGCGGACGCCGGTGTTCCACGATCCGATGCTGTACGCGGAAACCATCCGCCAGGCGGCGCTGCTGATCGCCCACCGTGCCTACGGTGTGCCGCTGAGCTACAGCTTCCTGTCGGACCACAAGGAATACGCGGTCGAGCAGACCGGGCTGGCCACCGTGGGCCGCCCCGTCGACGTGGTCCTGCGGGTCAGTGCGCACGAGATCGAGTACCGCGGCAAGAACGTCGGCGGCATGCGGCTGGACTTCGAGTGCTTCCGCGACGGCCACCGCATCGGTACCGCTTCCGAGCGCTGGCGCTGCGTGTCCTCGGCGGTGTACCGCCGGGTGCGGGGCGACCACTTCGCGGCGACCCCGTTCCAGGCGGAGGTCCTGGCCCCGGTCGCCCCGGCGTCGGTCGGCCGCGACCGCGCGGACGACGTCCTGGTGGCGGCGACGCCGACGGACGGCACGTGGGCGCTGCGCTTCGACCCGGACCACGCGGTGCTCTTCGACCACCCGGCCGACCACGTGCCGGGCATGGTGCTCATCGAAGGCGCGCGCCAGGCGGCCCTGCTGGCGATCGGCGACCCGTACGCGCTGCCGGCGACCGCGGAGTTCCGCTTCGACAGCTACGTGGAGTTCGACTCCGAATGCCTGCTGGTGGTCCACCCGGAGGAGGCCGGCCCGGACCGCACGCGGACGGTCCGGGTCGAGGTCCGCCAGAAGGGCGCCACGGCCGCGAGCGGCACGCTGGCGATGCGTTTGTCGTGACGGCCGGTGAGCCGGACATCCTGGTCACCGGCGCCACGGGCTTCGTCGGCACGGCGGTGCTGCGCGAGCTGGTCGGGCGAGGACTGGGCCCCCGGGTCCGCATCCTCGTCCGGCGGCCGCCACCGGAGTGGATGACCGGCGCGGGTGTGACGACGTGGGCCGGCGACCTGACGGACGCCCCGGGCCTCGCCGGGGTGTGCACCGGCATCACGACACTGGTGCACCTGGCATCCCAGGTGGGCGGGGACTTCGAGCGGTGCACGGCGGTCAACGAGGTGGGCACGGCGAACCTCTTGTCGGAGGCCCACCGGGCCGGGACGCCGAGCGTGCTGTACCTGAGCACGTGCGCGGTGTACCGGGACGGAGTCCACCGGGGGCCGAGGGTGCCGGAGGACGACGGGGGAGCGTCGTCAGGCCGGGGCGGGCTGGGGGCCGGTTCCGGGCTGACGGCGAATCCGGGATCGTTCCGGGGTCAGCGCTCGAGTGGGGCCGGGTCGGCGGATCAGGGGTCGCTGACCAGGGGGGACGGGTCAGCGGGTGAGTGCCGGGGGAGCGGATCCGGGTTGGCGGCGGATCCGGAGTTGCTGACCGGCGGGGGCCGGTCGGAGGAGGAGCACACGGGAGTCGAGTCCGGGTTGGCGGCGGATCTGGGGCCGTCGGCGACCCGGACCGGCTCGGCGGGGGAGTGCCCGCGTGCGGGGTCCGAGCCGGTGGCGGAGCTGGGGCCGCCGACCGACCGGATCGGCCTGTCGGGCGAGCGCCCGCAAGCCGGGCGCGGGTTGGCAGTGGATCCACAGCCGCCGGCCACCCGTGCCGGCCCGGCGGCCGAGCACCTGCACCCGGGTCCCGAGCTGGTCACCGACCCGGCCTCCCCGACCAGCCGCAGCAGGCTGGCCGGCGAGCGCCTGGTCCGGGCAGCCGGCGGCACCGTGCTCCGCCCGCACCTGATCCACGGCCCCGGCGACCGGCACGTCGTCCCGGCACTGGTCCGCTGGGTCCGCGCGGTCCCGGCCTGGGCCGCGGGCGGTGCGGCCCGCACGTCGGTCGTCGCCGTGGCCGATCTGGCCGCGGTGATCGCGGTGCTGGCCCTCGAGCCCGGCCTGAGCCGGCCGGGCGAGGTCTTCCACGTCGCCGATCCCCGCCCGGTCACGATCCGCGGCCTGGCCACGGACGTGTGCGGGCTGCTCGGCCTGCCACTGCCCACGACCGACCTGCCGCTCGCCGAGCACCGAGCCCGCACGCGAACGGCCCTCCCGTCGCTGACCGACCACCAGTACTCCCTGCTCACGCGGGATCACTGGTACGAGAGCAGCCGCATCTGGGAACGGACCCGCGTCTCGCCCGGCCCGCGCCTGGCCGAGGCGGCGGACTGGTACCGCGAGTCACTGGGCGTCCCCGAAAGCTGAAGCCATCCTCGGATCGTGCGACGGGTCCGCATAAAGCGGCGGGCAGCCGTGCTCGACGGCCTCGGGACGCAGTTCGTAGTGCCAGGGTTCGTTGCGGTAGATCTGGCAGAGCCCGTACGCGGCGCCGTGCGAGGACAGCCACGCCCAAGCCGACGAAGGCCCGACGTCGACCGCGTCCCCCGAGACGTGCGCGGACGTCTCGGGCGTGGCCACCCACCGGGCGGCCTCCCTCTCCGAACCGTACTTCGAGATCGCCGCCGCGAGCAGCCGCGCCTGGTACTCACGCGAACGCCAGCCACCGTTGACGACGAGCTCGACGCCGTCGGCCGCGGCGTCCGTCGCGGCCCGGCGCAGGGCACCGAGCAGCGCGGGATCGAGGTTGGCCACGGCCGGAGTCTCGTCGTCGAAGACCCGCACCGGGTGGGGGACAGCGCCATGAGTCCGCATGCCCGCAGTCAAGGCAACGCGGCGTTGCCGGTGCGTATCCGGCTTTCGATATGCCGCCGATATGGTCCGGCTCGTAGCATCGGGAACGTGCGCGTGCTGATCGTCGAGGACGAGCCCTACCTGGCGGAAGCCGTCCGCGACGGCCTGCGCCTGGAAGCGATCGCCGCCGACATCGCCGGTGACGGCGACACCGCCCTCGAGCTGCTGGGCGTCAACGCCTACGACATCGCCGTCCTCGACCGCGACATCCCCGGCCCGTCCGGTGACGAGGTCGCCGAACGCATCGTCGCCTCCGGCAGCGGCATGCCGATCCTCATGCTCACCGCCGCGGACCGGATCGACGACAAGGCGTCCGGGTTCGAGCTCGGCGCCGACGACTACCTCACGAAGCCGTTCGAACTCCGGGAGCTCGTGCTCCGGCTCAGGGCGCTCGACCGCCGGCGCGCCCACAACCGGCCACCCGTCCGCGAAATCGCGGGCCTGCGCCTGGATCCGTTCCGCCGCGAGGTCTACCGCGACGGCCGCTACGTCGCGCTCACCCGGAAGCAGTTCGCGGTGCTCGAAGTGCTCGTCGCGGCCGAAGGCGGTGTCATCAGCGCCGAAGAGCTCCTGGAGCGGGCGTGGGACGAGAACGCCGACCCGTTCACCAACGCCGTGCGCATCACGGTTTCGGCCCTGCGCAAGCGACTCGGCGAACCCTGGGTCATCGCCACCGTGGCCGGCGTCGGCTACCGCATCGACACCTGAGGAGACCGTGGACCGGAAACCGGGGCTGAGCGTCCGCCTCAAACTCACCCTCAGCTACGCCGGGTTCCTCATGCTCGCCGGCGCGTTGCTGCTCATGACTGTGTGGGTGTTCCTGCGCAGTCACCTGCCCGATGTCGCGGTCATGCCCGGGGGCGTGCTGAACCGCGCCACCCTGATGAGCACCTTCACGTCGGCCGCGGGCGTGGTCGTGGTCTTCCTGCTGGTGTTCGGGCTCCTGGGCGGGTGGATCCTCGCCGGCCGCATGCTCGCCCCGCTGACCCGCATCACCGACGCCACCCGCATGGCCACCGACGGATCGCTGTCGCACCGGATCCGGCTCGACGGCCGCAAGGACGAGTTCCGCGAACTCGCCGACGCCTTCGACACGATGCTCACCCGGCTCGAAGCGCACGTCGCCGAGCAGCGGCGGTTCGCCGCCAACGCCTCCCACGAACTGCGCACTCCCCTGGCCATCTCGCAGGCACTCCTCGAGGTCGCCCGCAGCGATCCGGCGCAGGTCACCGGTGAGCTCGTCGACCGCCTCCACGCCGTCAACACCCGGGCGATCGACCTCACCGAAGCGCTGCTCCTGCTCAGTCAGGCCGACCAGCGTTCCTTCGCGCGGGAACGCGTCGACCTCTCCCTCGTCGCGGAAGAGGCCACGGAAACCCTGCTCCCGCTGGCGGAAAAACGCGGCCTCACCCTCGAGAACTCCGGCGAAATCGCCCCTACCCACGGCTCGCACGCGCTTCTGCTGCAGCTGACCACGAACCTCGTGCACAACGCGATCGTCCACAACCAGCCGGACCGCGGCACGGTGTGGGTGACGACCAGCGTCCAAGCCAAATCCGTGGTGCTCACCGTCGAAAACACCGGCGAGACGCTCACCCCGCAGCTGGTTTCCACGCTCGTCGAACCGTTCCAGCGCGGCACCGAACGCATCCGCGCCGACCACGCGGGCGTCGGCCTCGGCCTGGCGATCGTCAAGAGCATCACCCAGGCCCACGACGGGATCCTCACCCTGGCTCCCCGTCCCGGCGGCGGGCTCCGCATCACGGTGCGGCTGTCACGGTGGTGGCTCCGGTGACTCCTTGCGGTAGGTGTGCGAGGTCGACATCCGCCGGTACCCGAGTCCCTCGTAGAACGGGTGGGATTCGGGACGCACGACGTTCGAGCGGACCACGATCGTGTGCAGGCCCTGCCGCGCCGCCCATTGTTCGGCGGCCCGCACCAGAGCGCGGCCGACGCCGGTCCGGCGGGCCGCCGCCTCGACGACCAGCCCGGTGATCTCGATCCGCTCCTCCTGGTGCAGGAGCGCCGGCCGCCGCTCGACACCGACGTAACCGTCGATGCGGGAGTCGTCCTCGGGCGTCGCGACCAGGACGCACTGGGTGGCCGAAGTCAGGATGCCCGCCAGCCGCCGGGTCACCGCGGCCAACTCGCTCGGGTACCCGAGCTCGGTCAGCAGCCCGGTGACACGCGGGGCGTCGGCGGCACGCACCGGCCGGATCACCCGGCTAACCGACGGGGAAGTCAAAGTACGTGTCCGGGAAGGGCTCGTCCCGCAGCGTGTAGTGCCACCACTCGCGTTCGTACCGCCGGAAACCGCAGGTCTCCATGAGGGAACAGAGGTGGTGCCGGTTCGTCGCTTCGGCCGGCGTGATCCCCGTCGCGCCGTGGTGCGAGATCGGATCCATCAGGTCGTGGTCGCCGCCCATGGCCGCGAGCTCACCGGTGGTCAGGTGGTAGAGCGTCAAGTCGACGGTGCTGCCCCGGCTGTGCCCGGACTTCGCGGCCACATAGCCCTTTTCGAACATCTCCGCCCGGTCGATGTTCGGGTAGTGCCGCCGCTTCGTCCGGCCGTCCTCGGGCCGCCGCGACCAGCGCAGGAAGCAGTCCACGGCGCGTTGCGGGCGGTAGCCGTCCCACAGGAGCAGGCCGAAGCCGAGCGACTCGGCCTTTTCGTGCGCTCTTTCCAGGGCCTCGCACAATGCTCTCGTGCCGACGACCCGGTTCGCCAGGTACCCGTCCACCGGTTTGCCCGTGAAGTTGTCCCAGGTGGCGTACTTGGCGTCCCACCGTATTCCGGGCGCGAACTCGTCCACGAAGACGAAGTCGTCGTTCACTGGATTTTCCCGGTCAGGGCCAGCGACACCAGCCGGTCGAGCACCTCGCCGAGCGGCAGCCCCGCGGCCGCCATCATCCGCGGATAACGGCTGTACGAGGTCAAGCCGGGCAAGGTGTTGACCTCGTTGAGGACCACGGTTCCGTCGTCCTTCAGGAACAGGTCCACCCGAGCCAGCCCCCGGCAGCCCAGGGCGCGGTAGATGGCCTTCGCCGTTTCCTGCACGAGCGCGCGCGATTCCGCCGGAATGTCCGCGGGAACGATGAACGTCGAGTTCTCGGAACCGCTTTCCGGGTTGCTCTCCTGGTGGATCTTGAAGAAGCCGTGGGAGAGCGCGACCCGGTCCAGTTCGCCCGCGAACAGATCCTGGTCGTTCCCCAGGATGGAACAGCCGATCTCGTGGCCGGCGACCGCTTCTTCGATCAGCACTTTCGAGTCGTACTGCCGCGCGGCCTCGATCGCACCCGGCAGTTCTTCGGCGCGGGACACCTTGCTGACACCGAAAGAAGACCCTGACCGGGCCGGTTTGACGAAGACCGGATAAGTGAGTTCACCGGGATCGATGTGCTCATCCACCGTGACGGCCCGGAACTCCGGCGTCGCGATCCCCGCGTTCTTGGTGACGAGGTAGGTGAGGGACTTGTCCATGCACAGAGCGGAACTCGGGACGTCACAGCCGGCGTAGGGGACGCCGGCCAGTTCCAATAAACCCTGTGTCGCACCGTCCTCGCCGAGCCTGCCGTGCAGGAGGGGCAGGACGACGTCCAGCCTGATCGTCTCGTACCGTCCCTGCTCCAGGACGAGCAATCCGTGGACGCCGCGATCCGGCGACAACACGACCGGACGACAATCGGTGCTCTCCCAGCCGGCGTCGGGGCCGTCGCACAGCTTCCACTCGCCGTTCTTCGTGATCCCGATCCAGAACGGCTCGTACTTTTCGGTGTCGAGGTGTTTCGCGACCTCTCGCGCGGACTTGACGGAGACGGGGTGTTCTTCGGTCGAGCCCCCGAAGATGATTCCGACCTTCAACCTATCCATGCTGCTTCCCGCTTTCAAAGGTCAGGCAGTTGACGAGACTGTTTTCGACGGTGTCGCTCAGTGCGTGGTCCGTGTAGTAGGCGGTGTGCGGGCTGATCAGCACGTTCGGCATGCTTTGCAGCCGCAGCAACGCTTCGCTGCCGATCGGTTTGTCCCGCCAGTCGGCGTAGAAGATCCCTTCCTCTCCTTCGAGGACGTCCAACGCCGCGCCGCCCAGCTTTCCGCTCTCCAGCGCCGGAACCAGAGCCTCGGTGTCGATGAGGGAACCGCGTCCGGTGTTGACGACGACCGCGCCGTGTCGCATCTGCTCGATGCGCCGGCGATTCAGGAGATGATGGGTTTCCGCGTTGAGTGGCGTGTGGAGCGTCACCACGTCGCTCTGCATGAGCAAGTCGTCGAGCGGAACGTAGTCGGCGGAGGTCTGCGGACGGCTGTCGTAGGCCAGTGTCTGGCAGCCGAAACCCCGCAGCCGGTCGATGACGGCGGCGCCGATGCGTCCGGTGCCGATCACCCCGACGGTCAGGTCGCGCAGTTCTTTCCCGCGTACGTCGCTCAACCGGTAGTCGTGCGCCTCAGTGCGCCGGAAGACGCTTTTCGCGTGCCGCGCCATCATCAGCATCAACATCAGGGTGAAATCGGCGACGCTGTCGGGGGAGTAGGCGACATTTCCCACGGAAATGCCGACGCGCTCGGCGTAGGGCACATCGATGTGGTTGAACCCGATGCTCCTCGTGGAGATGTACTCCACGCCGGCTTCGCTCAGCGCGAGAAGGGTGGAGCCGGTGATCCGGGTCTTGTGCCCGACGCTGACGCACCGGTTGCCGAGCGCCAGTTCGGATGTGGCTTCGGACGCCGCGGCGTCGGTGATGGTCGGCACCACGCCGAAGCGAGGCGCCATCTCCCGGAACAGCACGGCCTCGTCCGGTTCGCACCCGTAGATCGTGATCCCCGTCGTGGTGGCGGGTGGGGCCGGCGATCGGACCGCGGTACGTGCTGGTTCGCCGAAGGTCATGCCGGCCAGTCAAACCAGCGTGGTGTTGCGGGCTCGTATGCGGTTTTCGATAAGCCGGCGATAGGTGCGCGACCGGTGGCGGCGCTAGTGTCGCCTGATGGGGTTCAGTGAGCGGGCGCGCCGGGTGCGTGATGGGCGTTTGGCGCACGGCCGGCGGGTCGCGGCGCTGTGTTCGTGCGTGCGTCTCTACCACCCGATCGGTCACCGGGCGACGTTGAGCTTCCTCGCCGAGCTGGCCGGTCCGTACCAGCGGCACGAGCGGGCTCTGGTGAGTGCGCTGGAGGCGTTGGAGGCCAGTCGCGCGGTGTGGCGCGCCGAGGCCGCGGCGTACGCGAACTCGCGTGTGCGGCAGAAGCGGCTCGGCCGGCGTGTGCCGTCACCCGGCGACCCGCCACCGAGCAGCATGGGCGGGCACTGGTACGCGTCGGTGCCCGACGTGTCGCGACGCGCGGCCGTGCACGCGCTGAAGCTGTGGGAGGGGGATCTCGAGCCGGGCTCCGCGAACGACGAGGTCCGGTCCCTGGTCCGGTGCTGCATCGCCACCGGTGGCCGGCTCACCGCCGAGCAGCTGGACACCGTTTCGAGCCGCCGGGCGCAGGACGAGACCGAGGATGTCAGCTGGCCGCTGACCCTCGTGGCATCGGCCGCCGGCGTGCGACGAGACGGCCCCCCAGCGACCCGGCGGCGATCGAGACGGCCAGCAGCGTGATGCTGCCCGCGACGTCGAGAACGTAGTGGTTCGCGGTGGTCAGCACGACCGCGATCATGAGCAGCGGGAACGACCACGACACCAGTGCCAGGCGAGGGTGCGTGCCCCGGAGCGCGGTCCACCCGGCGTACGCGCACCACAGCGACCAGCCCACGTGCATGCTGGGCATGGCCGTGTAGTGGCTGGGATGCGTCCAGCTGTCCTGGCTCAGGATGTCGTACCCGGCAACGATGTCGACGGCACCCGGTAGAGCGAAACGCGGCGGCGACATCGGCACCGCCCAGTAGACCGGCAGCACGAGGGCCATCATCGCGACCATCGTCCGGCGGACGTTGCGGTAGACCTCGGCGTGCCGGACGAACACCCACAGCAGCGTGCCGGCGACCACCACGTAGTACAGCCGGTACACATAGACCGCCAGTTGACTGAGGACCGGATTGCCGGTCAGCCAGTCGTTCGCGCTCCGCTCGATGTCGATGTGCACCGCGTGTTCCGCGGACTGGAGGGCCAGCGCGTTGGCGTTGGCGGTCGCGAGGTCTTTGCCCACGGCGGCGTCGAGCCGGATGAAGAGCAGGAACCAGAGCACCAGGAAGATCAGCTCGACGAGCACGCCAGAACCGCGGAAACGCGCGCTCGCCCAGCTGCGTTTGCCGTCCGGCGGCGGGTGCACGGGGTGACCATAGCGCCGGACGCGGGCACCTGACAAAGTGGACGGATGCTGAAGCAGGTGGCCGACGGTGTCTGGGTCCGGCAGAGCGAGTGGGTGTGGAGCAACGCCGTCGTGGTGCGCGGAGAAGCCGGGTTGACCCTGGTCGACCCCGGCATCGACGGGTCCGACCTGAACCAGCTCGCCGACGACGTGGACCGGCTCGGCATCCCGGTGGTCGCCGGGTTCGCCACCCACCTCCACTGGGACCACCTGCTCTGGCACGCTCGGTTCGGCGACGTGCCGCGCTACGCCACCTCGGCTTGCGCCCAGGCTGCCCCCGCGGTCCGGGAGCGGGCGCAGGCGATGGCGGCGGAGAGCGCGTCGGGCATCCCGCTGGAGCTGATCGGGCTCGTCACCCCGCTGCCCGCGGACGGCGGAGGCGTGCCGGGCGAGCTCATCGAGCACGACGCGCACGCCATCGGCCACGCGGCGGTCCTGCTGGCGGACCGCGGCGTCCTGCTGGCCGGCGACATGCTGTCCGACGTCCTGATCCCCATGCTGGACCCGCGCCGCCCCGATCAGGTGAGCGTCTACCAGGCGGCCCTCGACCGCCTGGGTGAGGCCGTCCGGAACGTCGACGTCGTGATCCCCGGCCACGGCGCGGTCGCGGAGGGCCCCGAGATAGCGGCCCGCCTCGCCGCCGACCACGCGTACATCGACACGCTGCGGCGAGGAGAGGAACCGGCCGACGCCCGTCTCGAGCGAGACTGGCTCGCCGGGCCCCACCAGGCGAACCTGAAGCAGGCCCGGCAGCCGGCCGGATGAACGTCGGGAGCTGACGCCAGTGGCACGTCTTCATGTCGGCTGCGCGATGTGGACCCACAAGGCGTGGCCCGGGCGGTTCCTGCCGCCGTCGCTGCCGGCAAAGGAGCGCCTGCGGGCCTACGCCGGCTGGTGCAACGCGGTCGAAGGCAACACCACCTTCTACGCGACTCCCAGCCGGGACACCGTCGCGACTTGGGCGCAGCAGACCGATCCCGGCTTCCGGTTCGTGGTGAAGCTGCCCAAGCTCGTCACGCACGAGCGCCGGTTCGCCGGGGTCGAGGCCGAGATGCGGGCGTTCCTAGACGCGATCGAACCCCTCGGCGAACGGGCGGTCCTGTGGACCCAGCTGCCCGGCTCGTTCGGCCCGTCCGACGTCGATGCCCTCGGCCGCTTCCTGCGTCGGCTCCCCGCCGACCGCCGGCGCGCCGTGGAGGTACGTCACCCCGGGTTCTTCACCGACGCCGGCTCGACGTCGCTGCTGGAGGGCGCCCTCGCCGACGCGGACGCCGAGTGGGTGCCGTTCGACACCACGGTCTTCTTCCAGAGCCCGCCGACCAGCGAGGCCGAGGAGGACGCGTGGGCCAAGAAGCCACGGCTGCCGCGGCGGACGCGGGCATTGACCGACCGGCCGATCGTCCGCTACCTGGGCCGGGACTCGGTCGAGGAGACGGTCGAGGGGTGGCGGCCGTGGACCGCGGTGGTCGCCGGCTGGCTGCGCGAGGGCCGGTCGCCCACGGTTTTCGTGCACACCCCCGACAACGTCGACGCACCGGCGCTCGCCCGCCGCTTCCACGACGACGTGCGAGCGCTGGTGCCCGGCCTCGACGCACTGCCCGAGCCGGAGCCGATCGAGCCCGCGACCCTGTTCTGACCGAGACGGCAGCGGGTGACCACCGCGTGGATCACTGGGTCATGAACTCGTCCGTCCGCAGTGCCCGGTTCACGATCCGGACGTCGCCGATCCAGCCGTGGAACACGTTGTCGAGCACGCCGCCGTATTCGTGGCCGCCGAGGAGCCACGTGAGACCGAGGGAGGCGATGCCGACGGAGTCGGTGAACGGGTTGTCGGCCACCGGGGAGCTTTCGACGTAGACCTTGGTGTGGTGTCCGTCGTTGACGACCGCGATGTGCCACCACTGGTCTTCGGCCAGTCCGTGGCTCCAGTTGGTGGTCGGGTAGGTCTGGCTGAGCGGGTAGCAGTTGAACTGCACCTCACGGCCGTTGTTCGTGGTCATGAGCTGGGCCACCGGCTCTTTCGGGTCGGTGTTCTTGCCGTGCTTGCCCGCGTCGCCGGACGCACCGCGGCGGACCAGGACGGCCATGTTGCCGTTGGTGCCGCCGTCCCAGTCGCGCGGGATCTTCACGAACGTCTCGATGGTGTAGCCGTGCTCGAACGTCTCGGTGTTCAGCGGCGCCCGCGAACCCGTGGCCAGGTACGCGCCGTGCAGCGGGTTCTTGCCGCCCGCGAACCGCAGGCTGGCGTGGCCCGGCTGGTCGGGGTGGTGATCATCGGTCCAGGTCAGGGCGTCGGGGGTAGTGCCGGCGACGGACTGCAGCGTGAGGTCGTTGCCGCGGCCCGACAGGTCGCGCACCTTCTGGCCGGAGGTGACGGAGCTGCCGTTCGCGCCGACGTTGTCGAAGCGCCAGTACGCGAGCGTGCCCGGCACGAGCACCTTGCCGGCCGGACGCGCCGGGCGGACCGGCACGGGGATGAAGCCGGCGAAGCGCTGCTCGAAGTCGAACGGCATCGAGAAGCGGTCGACGGACGTGGTGAGCCGCGACTCCAGCACCTCCATGCGGTTGCGCTTCGCGGGGTCCTTCTCGAGGATCCACGGCGAGATCGTCTCGACGTCGATCGTGTCGCGCTCGAGGTCGAAGTGGTACAGGCGCAGCATGCCGCCACCGCTCATGTACCGGTTCTGGTAGTTCGTGATGTGCAGGTGCACGTCGTTGCCGGCGGCGTTCTTCTTCGTCATGCGGCCCGAGGGCCAGTAGTGGCCGTTGAGCGTGAGGAAGATCTGGTCGTTGTCCTTGATCAGCGAGTCCCACACGGTCTGGCCGTAGCCGGTGATCTCGGCGTTGTTCTCGGCGTCGCCCGACTCGTACGGGTAGACCTCGTCGCCGTAGGTCGGCGCGACGATCTCGTGGCAGGTCAGGATCACCGGCAGCTGCGGGTGCTTCTTGATCACGTCGTTCGCCCACGCGAAGCCCGCGGCCGACGTGCGCCAGTCCATGGCCAGCAGCAGCCACTCGCGCCCGGCGGCGCGGAAGACGTGCGCGGTGTTGTAGCCGCTGGCGTCGGAGCCGAGGAACGACTTCCGGCGGCGGAACCGCTGCGGGCCCATCGTCTGCAGGTACGGCGTGCTGCCGCGCGTGTCGTCCCCGGACACGTCGTGGTTGCCCGCGAGCACGCTGTAGGCGACGTCGGCCGAGTCGGCGATCTTGAACGTCTTGTCCACGGCCTGGAACGACGTGACGTCGGCGTCCTGCGTCAGGTCGCCGAGGTGGGCCAGGAAGACGATGTTGCTGTCCGGTTTGCCGCTGTTCTCGATCACGTACCGCAGCGATGCTTCCTGCGGTTCCGGGTTGATGCTGTTCTGGCTGCCCCAGTAGAGGTACTGGGTGTCCGGCATCACGGCGACGGTGAACTGGCGGCTCTCGCCGTCCGGGTTCCACCGGCCGCCGCCTCTGTTCGCGCTGTTCGCGGTGTCGGCTTCGGCCGGTGCGACGCCGAGCGCACCCAGCGCCGTCGCGCCGACGCCGGCCAACCCCGCGTTGCGCAGGAAGGACCGTCGGTTCGGGCCCGCCTGATTTTCGCGCATGATCTGCCTCATTCGGTTTTCCGGGGAGAATTCTTCAGCGCCCCGGACGCTATTCCCGCCTGCTTGAGCCGACGCGAACACCAGATGACCTGCTCACGTCGGGTGCCTTACGTCGCGTTTTGACAATTTCTGTCTCGCTCCGGAATTCGGCGCGCGCGACCAGCGGCGGTCCTGCACCCGGTGACGGCGGCTCGATGACGCAGCGCGCGATCACTCCACCGGAGCCGCACCCAAGTCGCCGCATTCCGCCGTTATCTCGGCCGTCGCCTGCGCCGCCGTGACGAAGGCGTCGACCAGCGGCGAGGTGCGTGCTGCCGCCACCGCTAGGCACACCTGGTCGGGCGCGAGTTCCGGAATGGGTACGTAGCTGACGTCCGGACGCGAGTAGAACACGGTCTCCGAACGTCCCACGAACGAGATGCCCCGGCCGGCCGCGACGTGCTCGAGCTTCTCCTCCACCCCGCGCACCCGGACCCCTGAGTCGGGGTGCGGGCGCCTGGTGGGCTGCGTGCTCGGGCCGGCGTGCCAGACCAGCGGCTCGCCGGCCAGGTCGGCCTCGGTGACCTCTTCCTTGCCGGCCAGCCGGTGGGCCGCGGGCAGCACCACCATGAGCGGCTCGGTGTACAGCGGAGTCACCCGCAGACCGGTCTCGTCGATCGGCAGCCGCACATAGCCGACGTCGACGCGGCCGTCGAGCAGCATCGAGGCCTGGTCGTCCCACTCCATCCGCTGCACGTCCACGGCCACGTCCGGCTGCCGGGCCTCGAACGCCCGCGCCGCCGGGATGACCGGGATGCCGGTCCGGAAACCGACCACCAGCCGCCGGCTGCCGCGGGCGGCCGCGGACACCCGGCGGCGGACCGCGTCCGCGGAGGCCAGCAGCGGGCCGGTGTCGGCCAGCAGCTGCCGGCCCGCGTCGGTCAGCACCACGCCGTGACTGTCCCTGATGAACAGCGGGGTGCCCAGATCGGTTTCCAGCGCGCGGATCTGCCTGCTGAGCACCGGCTGAGCGATGTGCAGCTCATCGGCGGCGCGGCCGAAGTGCAGCGTGCCGGCGACGGCGGCGAAGTAGCGCACCTTGCGCAGGTCCAGATCCATGGCGCCTCCCGGTCCGGCGATGCCTTCAGGGTATCGCGACGGCTGAAAGAAGTCTTGGACACCCACTCAGGCCGATGGCAACCTGAATAGGTAACCGAATCGGGCCGAAGCGAATTCGGCAGCACATCAGGAATCGAACGCCGACGACACAACTGTCGACGACGGCGTGGCGTCTTTGTTCAGCTCCGGAAAGCAGGCACGGCAATGAGCAGCATCAGTGTTATCGGCGTGGGGAACATGGCCGGCGCTTTGGCCGAACGTGCGCTCGCCGGCGGCAACGCCGTCGAGATCATCGGCCGCGATCAGGCCAAGGCCAAGGATTTGGCCGCCGCACTCGACGGCGCCACTGCCGGGACGGCCGGCGCCACCCCGGCCGGGGACATCGTTGTCCTCGCCGTGCCGTACACGAGCGCGGCGGTGGTGGTCAGCGAGTACGGGGACGCACTGCGCGGCAAGGTCATCATCGACCTCACCAACCCCGTTTCTCCCGATTTCAAGGGCTTTGTCACCCCGGAAGGCAGTTCCGGCGCGCAGGAGATCGCCAAGGCCGCCGCCGCCGGCGCGCCGGTCGTCAAGGCGTTCAACACCCTGTTCTCCCATGTTCTGGCGGCCGGCCCAGTCGAGGGTCGCCCGCTGGACGTGTTCATCGCGGGCGACGACGCGCAGGCGAAGGCAAGCGTGTCGGCGTTCATCGAGAGCATGGGACTGCGCCCGATGGACATCGGGGAACTGCCCATGGCGCGGGCGCTGGAAAACGTCGCCCTGCTGCAACTCGGCCTCGTCTCCCACTCTGTCAAGCACACCAACTTCTTCCTCGGCGTCAACATTCTGAGCTGAGCGCACCCGCACCACACCACTCACAAGGACCAGTAGCATGCGCGTTTTCGTCACTGGCGGGACCGGCCATTCCGGTTCGTACATCGTCCCCGAGCTCATCGCCGCCGGGCACGAGGTCACCGGTCTGGCCCGGTCGGACACGGCCGCGGCGGCGCTGTCCGCGCTCGGCGCGAAGGTGCGTCGCGGCGACCTCCAGGATCTCGACGGGCTCAAGGAGGCGGCCGCGGACTCCGACGGCGTCGTCCACGTCGCGCACCGGCAAGACCTGCTTCCGTCCGGTGGAATCGACGCCGTAGCCGCCGCGGAGCTCCCGATCGTGCTCGCGTACGGCGAGGCACTGGCGGGAACCGGAAAGCCGCTGGTCGCGGCGGGGAGCATCGGCTCACCAGGGAACCTGGGCCGCCCGGCCACCGAGGAGGACCCGGCCCTTCCCGCCGGTGATGAGCACAAGGGCACCCTGCGGGCTCGCAACGTCGTGGAAACCGCCGTGGTCGGCCTCGCCGAGCGGGGAGTGCGGTCTTCGGTCGTGCGGATCGCCACCATCGCGCACAGCACGACCGATCGTGCCGGCTTCCTCCTGCAGCTGATCGCGCTCGCGAAGGAGAAGGGCTTCGCCGGCTACCCCGGAGACGGCGCGAACCTGTGGAACGCCGTGCACATCCGCGACGCCGCCTCCTTGTTCCGCCTGGCGCTGGAGAAGGGTCCGGCCGGCAAGTACTGGCACGCGGTCGGGGACGGGGCCATCCCGCTGCGCGAGATCGCCGAGGCCATCGGCAGCCGTCTGGGCCTGCCCGCCGTGAGCGTTCCCGCGGACGAACTGATGGTGCCGGGATACTTCGGGTTCCTCGCGAACATAGTCACGCGGAACTACCCGGCGTCCACCCTCATCACCCGCCGGACCCTCGGCTGGGAACCCGCTCAGCCCGGCCTGCTCGCCGATTTGGACAACGGCCATTACTTCTCCGCCGGCTGAGGGAATTGAGACATCCATCCCGTTGCACGATGCGGCGTTTCATGGCCGGCGCCGGTGGAGTTGGTCCCCTGTCGGCGCCCTGACCTGCGGTAAGTCGCCTTCGATGGCAGAACGAGTACACGAATTCGCCGGTGAAGGTGGCCCGTCCGGCTTCCCCGTTGCGCGAGTCGGAATTTCGTGTCTTCTGTGGCGCGCCGTTAGCTTCGGATTCATGGAATCGAGCTTTCAGACGGCCGAAGAACTCGTTGCCGCGTTGCGCGCCGGTGCGGTGACCTCGGTGGAACTGACCGACGAGGCGATCGCCCGTATCGAGCGCGACGACGAGGTGATCAACGCGATCTGCGTGCCGGACTTCGACCGTGCGCGGGCGGCCGCACACCGTGCCGACCAGGCACGCGCGCGGGGGGAGGACCGGCCGCTGCTCGGCATTCCGGTGACGGTCAAGGAGTCGTACAACATGGCCGGGCTGCCCACGACCTGGGGGATGCCGCAGCACCGGAACTTCATGCCGGCCGAGGACGCGGTACAGGTGTCGCGACTCAAGGCCGCGGGCGCGGTGGTGCTCGGCAAGACCAATGTGCCGTTGGGGCTGCAAGACATCCAGAGCTTCAACGAGATCTACGGCACCACCACCAACCCGTGGGATCCCGGTCGCACGTCGGGCGGATCCTCCGGCGGGTCGGCGGCGGCCCTGGCGTCCGGGTTCGGCGCGCTGTCGATCGGCTCCGACATCGCCGGCTCGCTGCGCACCCCCGCGCACTTCTGCGGCGTCTACGCGCACAAGCCGACGCTCGGACTGGCGGCCGGCCGCGGCATGGTCGCGCCGTCCGAGCCGGCCTTGCCGACCGACCTCGACCTCGCCGTCGTCGGCCCGATGGCGCGCACCGCCCGCGACCTCACGCTCCTGCTCGACGTCATGGCCGGACCGGACCCGTTGACGCTCGGCTTGGCGCACCGGTCGGCACTGCCACCAGCCCGCCACGAGCGGCTCCGCGACTTCCGGGTCTTGGCCCTCGACGAGCATCCGCTCATCGCGACCGGGTCCGCCGTGCGGGCGGGCGTGAACCGGGTGGCCGCCGCGCTCGTCGACGGAGGCGCCCGCGTCGAACGGCACAGTCCGCTGCTGCCCGATCTGACCGAAGCCGCGACGCTCTACATGCAGTTGCTGATTTCGGGCTCCGTCGCGCGTTTTCCCACCGAATCGCTCGAGCGGCTGCGGACGCGCGTCGCCGGACTGAGCGCGGACGACCAGAGTCTCGACGCGACGCGGCTGCGCGCCATGGTGTTCAGCCACCGCGACTGGCTGGAGGCGAACAACCGCCGCGAGGTCCACCGCCACGGCTGGCGGCAGCTGTTCGCCGAGTTCGACGCGGTGGTGTGCCCGATCACGCCGACGCCCGCGTTCCCGCACGACCACCACCCCAATCCAATGGAACGGCGCATCGACATCGACGGCGTCGAGTACCCGTACTTCGACCAGCTCGTCTGGGCCGGCCTGGCCACCATGCCGGGCCTGCCCGCCACCGCCATCCCCGCGGGCCGGTCCCCCGAGGGCCTGCCGGTCGGAGTGCAGCTCATCGGCCCGGCGTTCGAGGACCGCACTCCGCTGCGGCTGGCCGAACTGCTCGAGCCGAAGACCGGCGGCTTCCAAGCACCGAAGTAGGGCGCACGGGGCGGGGACGGGCGTTGTCGAAACTCCCGTCCCTGCCGACCCGCGTTTGTCGGCATGAGCGCGCGTGTCGACTGCTACATCGGGAATACCGCCCGGAGGGCAGCCGAGATCGGTTCGAGGTCGGCGACGAGACGGTCGAGGTCCCCGGGGCTCAGGGCGTTGTACGGCGCCTCCGCGAGCCGGTCGGTCAGCGCTTCGACTCGTTCCTTCGTGGCTCGCCCGGCGGCGGTGAGCCAGCCGTCGGTCCCGACGAGACCGCGGGCGCGCATGCCGTCGATGACCGCGTTCAGCTGCGCGGCGGGGAGGTGCCAGACCCGGCCGAAGTCCTTCGCGGGCATACCGACGGACAAGGCGTGGAGCACGTGGGCTTCCGTCCCGCCGACGCCCTCGGCCAGCAACGCGACGGTGTGGCCGTCGCCGCGGTGCTCGCGCAGCAGGGTGGCCGCGTGCCAAAGCCGCGCCACCGGCTCGTGCGGTGCCGGGAGCGCGCGCAGGGCGGCGTAGACGGCGCGTCCTTCCACAGGTGCGCTGGTCGCCGCCTTCAACAGCAGGTCGCCGGCGCGAGCGACGCCGGGGTCGTCGGCGAGTTCGCCGAGGATCCGCCGCATGCCCGCGACGCACCCCCGCTCGCGGGCGGCCAGCGCCGCTTCGGGTGTGGTCAGATCCCAGACCCGCGGGATGTGGCGTGCCACCTCGCCGGGGGCGAAGTTGTAGAAGACGGCGTGGACCACCTCGGCCGGCACCGCCCGGCCGAACGGCGCGGCCCGTCCGGCGAAGTAGACGTCCCACGGGTTGCGCAGGCCCAGCGCCATCAAGGCCTCGTCCGACTCGTCGGCGAAGTACGGCACCAGGCCGAGGGGCTCGACCAGGTCGTACATGCGGCGGGCGACGGGCTCCGGGTGCGACATCTCATCCCCTGTGGGTACTGGCGGCGCCCTCGTGGTGGCCGCTCATCTACTCCACGAACGGCTCACCCCCGATCCGACACCCATTGAGACACATCGTGCTTGATACAGAACGCCTTACGCTGATGAGCGGACAGTCACGACCACAGAACGGCACTTGCGGATCACCTCGGTTGCCGATGCGTCAGTCGGTGAGCATTGCGAGCGCTGCCTCGATGTCCGCGCGTTCGTCACCTGTAGCGGACCGGAGCATCTCGCGCAACGGCTCGATCGCGCGGCGGACGCCGAGCCGGCCCGCGGCCCTGACCGCACGCGGATCCTTGTCGAGGCGCAGAAGGATCAGATTGTGCACCAGGAGTAACGCCGGGGCGGGCAGGTCGAGCAGCCCGGCGATCGGGAAGTCCGGCTCGTCGCCTTCGATGCTCTGGTCGAAGCTGGACAGCGGCTCCTCGTCCCGGTCGACGCGCGACGTCAGGCCCAGGTCTCCGGCGGTCTCACCAGCGTCGATCCGGGCCAGGATCTCGCGTAGCTGGTCCCCTGCCTCCTGCCGCACGGAACGCAGGGTCGACATCATCCGTCCGGCGATGCCCAGCAGGGCATCGCCGCCGCTCGTGACGCGGTCACCCAGGCCCCACGCGGTGAGCACCGCGTCGACGGCCGCGGCGCGGACGATCGGGTGCGGGTCGAAAAGTGCCACCTCCCACAACAAAGTCTTGTCCGGCTCGAGAAACTCGGCCAGCAACCGGACGGCTTCGTCACGCTCGTCCACACGCTCGGTCGGGTTGCGCAGCATGGCGACCAGGGCGGCCCGGCCCGACTCGTTTCCCAGTCGCAGCAGCGCTCTCGCGGCGAACACCCGCATCAACGGCGCCGTCGATTCGGTGGCCGACCTGACCAACGCGGGAATGGCACGCACACAGCCGAACTCGGCCAGCGCGACCGCCGCCCGGCCGTCGTCCTGCTCGACCTTGGAGATGAGAATGTCCTCCGCCGCGATCCGTTCCTCGCCCTCCAGCAAAGGCAGGAGCCGGACGCCGGGAAGGTCGTCGATCTCGTCACGCCGAAACCGCAGCGGGGCGTTCACCCCGGCCTTGAATCGCTTGAACAAGGAGGATTCTGCCATCGTGGGTCATCCTCACCGTTGCGGTTCCTTGCCGGGCGGCGCTTGTTTGTCTCTCTGCTTCTTGTCGAAGCGGGCCTTGGCGACCTGCGTGGCCTCTTTGAGGCCGGACTCGTCCAGCTCCTGTTGCTTGCCCTTGGCCAGTTCGTCGCCGTCTCGCGTGAGCTCTCGCCAGTATCGCGGCACCGCGCTGTCCAGTATCCGCCGGGGGTCGTCGCCCCACGCCATGCCGTGGAACTTCAGCGTGATCTCGCGGCCCGACACCTTCTGGACTTCCCTCACCGCCTCGAGTTCGACTCTGACCATGATCGAATTCGGCTTCCAGAGGCGCATGAACAGGTGGATCACCTTGCGGAGTCTTCCGGCGTACCGCGCGGAGAGCTTCGCCCACAGCGGCCGGACCCTCTCCCACTCGTCGAGGAAGGTCAGCCCCTCGGTCACCGCGTAGAACTCCTGCTTTTCGAGCGTGGTGAACCCGCGGCTGGCGGCGTAGTCGGCCAGGTCGACGCCTTCCGACCACAGTGCGCCCTTTCCCGGCGGAATGCGCAAATTCACCAGCAGCACGTCGGCGACGGCGTCGAAGTTCCCATCGTCGCGGGTGCGGAAACCCTCGATGACGCGGAACCACAGCTCCCGTGCCTCCGTCACCGAGAGCCCGAACTTCTCGCTGCCGTTCATCCACTTTCCGTACTCGGGGTGCTCGAGTGGCACCTCCAGGTTGGCGTCGGTGAGCTCGACGAACTTGTAGATCATCCGCCCTCGCGTGGTGGGCTCGGCCTCGAGCTTGCCCGCGGCCACCCACGCATCGGCGTACTTCCGCGCCTGCGTCACGCCGAGCCCCAGCAGCTTCGCCAGCCCCGGCACGTGAACCTTCTTCGGCCCCACGATGTCCGTGAGGGCGAACGCCCGGTTGCCCTTTTCCTTGTACTCCTCCTTCGCGATGCGCAGATACCGGTCCTGCGCCAGGTGATCGAACGTCGCACGCGGGTTGAGCACCCCGGTGAACTCGTACAGCACCTTGTCGCCGGGGCCGGGGCGCGTGACCACGGTCAGCACGGTCAGACGGTGGCGAGCACGGATCCCTGGGAGCCCGCGCCGCACGGCGTCTTCGTCACCGAGCCGGTCGGCCAGCCTCGCGGCCTCGTGCAGCGCGGACATCAACACGCGCTTCTGACGATCGGCCGGCTCGTCCTTCTTCTTCGGGTCCTTGGCAGGTTGCCTGTCGCGGTCCTTGGCACGCTGTTTGTCGCGGTCTTTGGTGCGCTGTTCGTCGCGACGGCCAGGTCCGCGCCGGTCGGCCGGTCGCCTGGCCGGACGACGCCCGGCGGCCCGGCGTGGCACGCGACCGGTGACCGGCACGCGCCGCTCGCCGGGCTCGTCGGGTTTCCCGGATTCCCCGCGCTTCTCGGGTTTCGGCCTGACCTTGCCCCACAGCTTCTTGACCAGCCCGACGATCTTGTCGACCACCTTGGCGATGGCGCGCTCCACCGTGCGGCCCAGTTTGTGGAAGATCTGCTTGACCTTGCCGGGAATCCCACCGAGGCCTAGAAGTGCGGCCAACGCGCCGATGAGTACGGGAACGGCCTTCGCCAGGGCGTTCTCCACCGCCGACGCCGCGCTTCCGGTGTTGCCTCTCGCGATCGCGATCACGGCGTCGAGGACCGCGTTGACGAAGTCGATGATCAGGCGGGCCTGGGTCACGATGAACACCACGATGTCGATGATCATCTTGCAGGCGCGGATGAACGCCGAGGCGGGGTTGAACAGCGACGCGATCAGTTTGACGCCCGCGATGATCACCGTCGGCAGCAGGAAGTCGACCAGGTTCTTGACCAGGTCGTGCTTCAGGTCGCCGACCATGCCCTTCAGGTCGGGCCACAGGCCGGCCACGCCGTGTCGCTTCGCGGCGACGACCAGCGGGACCGTGGTTTCGGCCGCCGCCACGGCTTTCTCGGGGACCTTGCGGACGAGGCGGGCGCGGATGGCGGGCCACGACAACCCGAGCATCGACGCCAGCATCACGAGAATGCCGAGGACGTCGAAGGTGGCGGGCAGCTGGACGCCCGTGGTGGCGCCGGTGCCGAGCAGCCACGCCAGCACACCCTGCGCGAGGTGACGGCCCGCGTTCTTGGCGAACGCCTTCAGCCCGCCGCCGACCCCCGTCACGAGGTTGCCGAGGAAACCGATCGGGTCGCTCAGGATCGCGCCGATCGCCGACGCCGCCTTGCGGAGCACTCCGAGCAGCAGCCGGCCCAGCTCCTTGATCGTCTCGATGACGTCACCGACGGCCTCGACCGCCTTGGTCACCAGGCCCTTGTTCTTCTCCTTCTCCGCCGTGATCTCCCCGTCGACCGACTTCACCGCGTCGACGTACCGGGTGGCCAGGGTGTCGACCAGGTCGCCGGCCTTGTCGTCGACCGTGTCCGTCAGCTCGTCGAACCTGCCGTCGAACTCCGTCGCCGCCTCGCGGCCGATCGTCCGCAGATCCGCGGGCAGCTTGTCCAGCGCGTCCCGCATCTCCTTGCGGCCTGAGGCGATGCGGTCCTTGGCGCGGCGCAACTCCCGGGCGATCGTGTCGGCGATGCCGGAGATCACCTGCTCCATCGCCGTCAGGTAGTGGTCCTTCGCCCGCACGTAGATCTGGTTTGCCTCCTGCGGGAGGTCACCGAACTGGTCGGCCACCCAGCGGGCCGGGCCCAGCGGCGGGGCGTACCGCTCGTGCTTGTACCGCCACATGCCGAGCTTGTGTTCCTTGGTGAACCGGTCGCGCGCGTTCTTCTCGCCGAACGTGAACTGGTGGTCGACCATCTTGTCCAGATTGGACAGTATTTTCTCGACGTCACCCTTGGTCCGGTCGAACACCGACTGCAGCAATGCGGTGACCTGGCCGCGTTTGTCCTCGTCATGGCCCTTGGCGCCGGTCTTGCCCGTGCCCACCTGCCTGCCGGTCGCCACGCGGACGTCGTGCATGCCGGTCATCGCGGCCGTCCCCTTGACCGCCGCGGTGTCCTTGACCCGCTTGAGCTCGCGGGACTCGCCGGCACGCAGCCGCTTGGGTGCGACGGCCGAGTGGTCGTCCATCGCCTTCTTGTCCTGGACCGCCTTGCCGAAGGACGGCTCGCGCGAGTTCTCGAACGACAGCTGCTGCTCGGTGACCTGCGCCGCCGCCATCTGGTCGTCGACCTGCGCCGGGCCTGCCGACATGTCCGTGGCGGACGGGGGAAGCACGTCCGGCGCGGCCAGGCTCGGGTTGGGCGCGCCGGGTTTTCCGGGCACCCGGTCCGGGGTCAGCGGCACGACCGCCTTGCCGTCCGGCGCCGGTTGCGGCACCTGCGCCGTCGTGTTCGCGATGTCCCGCGCCGAGGTCTCCTTTCCCGCGCTGACCTTGCCCTGGACCTCGGTCTTCACTTCCTCGGCCTTGCCGGAGTCGCCGAACTTGTCCGCCTCGTCGAGGTTCTTCGGTGCACGCTCGGCAACCGCGTCCTTCACCGCCTTGACGAACGCGGCCTTGTCGAACTCCTTGGGCTGGGCGGAGTCCATGTCCTCGGCGCGCGCCGCCTTGCCGCGTGCCTCCCGGTCGTCAGCCGGTGGCACCGCCGCCGCCTGTGCCGCACCGGCCTCGGCCGTGGCAGGCGGGTGGCTTCTGCTGACCGCCTTCTTCTTGGTGGCGACGTCCTTGGTCAGCGCCTGGAACTTCGGGTCCGTTGTTGGTGACCGCGGCCCGGCCGCCTCCTTCTTGGGAGCCTCGTCCTTCTCGGGCCGCTTCGCCGCCGTCGGCTCCCCGACAACAGGGGGCGCCGCGGCCTTGGCTTGGGCCGGCGGTTTCCGCTCAGGAGTGGTCGCGACGGCCTTGCTCACCACGGCCTGGTTGCCGACGAGGTTCTGCCCGGCCAGAAGCACCTCCACTGACCAGCCAGGCAGCCCGCCCATGGCCGCCGCGTTGCTCACCGGCGTCCGCGTACGGACCACCTCAGCCGGGGCCGGGTGCGTGTCCGGCGTCTGCGTGACGTTCCGCGTGGTCGGCCGTGGCGCAAGCATCTTCGCGGGAACAGGCATGTGGTCGCGTACCCCCTGAGGACGCGTGTTCGACACATCCTGGCAGAACCCCGTCGCGATCGCGCCGCCCGAGCGTCACCGGGCCGTCACCGTTGCCCCGACGAGGCACACGGCAGATGGATGCAGGATGCGCCCCTGGTCATCGAAGCCTTCTGTGACGGGCGCTCAACGATGGCCGAGCCCGTCGGTCAGTCGATGCCTTCGATGATGCGGAAGTCGCGCTCGACGCCGTCCGGGAGGGCCACCAGCGCCTTCTGGTACGCCTCGCTCTCGTATGCCGCGACGGCCTGTTCGAAGCTGTCGAACTCGATCAGAACGACGCGTTGCGTGATTCCGGCTTCGTGGGCGACGACTCGGCCGTCGCGGGCCAGGACCCGCCCGCCTCCGGCTTGGACGGCCGGACGGGCCAGCTTGTTGTAGGCAGTCAGCCTCTCCATGTCGGAAATGGCGGGGTAGACACTGACCCAGTAGCCCTTTGCCACGGAAACCTCCTGTGTTCGGCCGGACACGTCAGCGGTGTTCGGGGCGAGAGATACATAAAGCATTCATATAAATATTGTATGCTTCACCCATGAGCCGTCAAGGTGCCACTCGTGGCGCTTCCGCTGCGATCGGGTCGGCCCTCTACGGGCTGGCCACCAGGGCTGTGAGACGCCTTCCGCGCGATATGAGCATCACGTCCGCCGCCACCCTGGCCACCCTGCACAGGTCCGGCCCGCGGCGCATCACCGATCTGGCCGTGATCGAGGGTGTCACCCAGCCCGCGATGACCGTGCTGGTCCGGGTGATGGAGGAGTCCGGACTGGTCGAGCGGAGAGGCGACGCGTCCGACAAGCGGGTCACGGTGGTGTGGCTGACCGAGGCCGGCGCGTCGTACGTTCGGACACGGCACCAGGCGGGCGTCGATGCGTTCGCGCGGCTGATCGACGAACTCGCCGACGACGAGGTCGAGGCCCTGGTGGCGGCGCTTCCGGCGCTGGCGCACCTGGCAGAGCTCGAAAGCCAGGACCGAGAAGGGCCGAAGCGGTGACGGAGCGCTCCGAGGCGCGGCTGCTGGTCCCCGCCCTGATGTTCATCGCCCTGGTCGTGGCGGCGATCGCCAGCCTCGGGACGCCGCTGATCACCAGTGTGGCGACCACGTTCCACGTCTCGCTCGACAGCGCGCAGTGGACGCTGACCATCGCACTGCTGAGCGGCGCCGTCGCCACGCCCGTCCTCGGCCGGCTCGGAGCCGGCCCGCACCGACGGGCCACGATCCTCGCCACGCTGGCGATCGTCGTCGCCGGCAGTGCGCTCACCGTGCTGCCGCTGCCGTTCGCGTGGCTGCTCATCGGCAGGGCGGCCCAGGGCGTCGGGCTCGGTCTGACGGCGCTGATGATGGGCGTGGCCCGGGATCATCTTCCCGAGGAGCGCAGCACGGCGACGATCGCTCTGATCTCGGTGGTCTCGATCATCGGCGCCGGCGTCGGCTACCCGCTCACCGCCCTGCTCGCCGAGATCGGCGGCGTGCAGGCCGCCTACGGCTTCGGTCTGTTCGTCACCGCGGTCGCCTTCCTGACCGCTTGGCGTTCCATACCCGCGGCTCCCGAAGGCCGCTCCGCTCACGTGAACGTGGCGGGCGCGCTCGCCCTGGCGGGCGGACTGTTCCTCGTCCTGTTCCTCGCCGGCCAGAGGAGCCTGTGGAGCCGTCACCTCGCTGTGGCGGTGGTCCTCGCCGTCGCCGCCGTGCTCCTGCTCTGCGTCTGGACCGCCTCCGAGCTGCGCAGCAAGACGCCCCTGGTCGATGTCCGGGCGGTACGGCACCCGGCGGTCGCCGGAGCGAACATCGCCATGTTCGTCGGCGGGAGCGGCATGTACCTCCTGCTCACGCTCATCACGCGGTACGCGCAGACGCCGCACAGCGCCGGCTACGGCTTCGGACTGACGACCTTCGTCGCCGGGCTGGTCCTCGTCCCGTTCTCGGTGCTGGGGTTCGTCGCCGGCAAACTCACGCCCCGGATTCGGACGCGGATCGACGGCCCCCTGCTCCTGGCCGGCAGCGCCGCCATCGTCGGCGGCGGGTTCATCCTGTTCGCCACCGCCCGGTCCAACCTGGCCGAACTGCTCGCGGCCATGGGCGTGCTCGGCTTCGGCGTCGGCAGCTTCTCAGCCGCAATGCCCGGCGTCATCCTGGCAGTCACCCCCAAGAGCGAGACGTCGAGCGCGATGAGCTTCAACTACGTCGTCCGCAGCGTCGGGTACGCCCTGGGCAGCGCGATAGGCGGCCTGGTCCTGGCCACCGGCACCGGTCATCTCTTCCCGAACGACCACGCCTACACCACCGCAGCGCTGGTCGGCATCGCCGCGATGGCGGTCACGACACTGGCCGGCCTCGCTCTCGCCCGCCAACGCCCGCCCGAGATCAACCCCACGGTCAGCGTGCGGAGCCAAGGCCGGTCGAGCCGATGACCGGCTCGCCGGAAGGGCAGCGGCCCCGCCGCCCTGGTCGGCGCTGAGGGGCCGATCGACGGCGCCAATGGCCTGCTGAGACGAGAGAAGCAGGTGGACCACGACTCGGCCGGCAGCATGCGCGGCCGTGCCTCAACCATGCCGGAACGAAACACGGGCACAGAGCATGGGACTGCTTACCCTCAGCGCGATGTCTCCGCTGCGGGTCTGTTGAACCGTCGACGGCCGCATCGTCGACTCTCAGGTCGGCCAGGGCGTGCAAGCACGCCGTAGTAGACGGTCACGGAAGATCGAATCCGGAACGCAGAAAACCCCTCCGACCAGCCCGAAAGACTGAAACGAAGAGGTTCCTTACGATGTGGAGCTAAGGGGACTCGAACCCCTGACCCCCTCACTGCCAGTGAGGTGCGCTACCAGCTGCGCCATAGCCCCGAGGCGAAGGTGAACTCCGCATCTCGTATGGCCATACGCTACACGACCCCCGAACAGGCCCCGTGAAGGGGGTGCCTCGACAACCCCCAACCCGCCGACCTGCGTTTTTACACCTTATTTTTAGTCGTGTATTGACCTCGTGGTGTGGCCGCCGTTACATTTTGGCCCGGTTGTGACGCCGAGGTCCCCGCCCGTTACGCCGCGTCTACCCCTAGACCGGGCACGCCTCTGCCGTTTCCTGCTCTACGGACGCCGCGAAACGCGGCAGAGGAGGTTTCGATGAAGACGAGACGGCGGGTGATGGTGCTGCTCTCTGCGGCATCCGCCCTGGTCGCCGGCATGGTGACCACGAGTCAAGCGCAAGCCGCGGTCACCCCGGACGGCTGGTACACCGTGGCCGCCGTCAACAGCGGGAAGTGCGTCGACGCGCGGGCCGCCGGGACGGCCAACGGCACCGTTGT
Source organism: Amycolatopsis sp. NPDC051371 (assembly GCF_040682155.1). Classification (NCBI taxonomy): domain Bacteria; kingdom Bacillati; phylum Actinomycetota; class Actinomycetes; order Pseudonocardiales; family Pseudonocardiaceae; genus Amycolatopsis; species Amycolatopsis sp. NPDC051371. Next base: position 50,242 of record NZ_JBFBAG010000040.1, on the reverse strand, counting down.
GCAGCAGTACTCCTGCAACCAGACCGCGTCGCAGGAGTGGCAGTTCCAGTCCACGGGCGAGGGCTACTTCCGGGTGAACACCCGCGGCAACCCCGCCGCGGCCTGGGACGTCACCGGTGTCTCCACCGCCGACGGCGGGCTCGTGCAGCTCTGGTCCTACTCGAACGGCGCCAACCAGCAGTGGCAGGCCGTCGACGAAGGCAACGGGCGCTACCACTTCGTCAGCCGCAACAGCGGGAAGTGCCTCGACGTCCCCGGCGCCTCCGCCGCCGACTCGGTGCAGCTCCAGCAGTACGCCTGCAACGGCACCACCGCCCAGTCGTTCATCCTGAACCCCGTGAACACGACGCAGCCCGGTCAGCCGGACTTCGGCCCGAACGTGGTGATCTTCGACCCGTCGATGTCGAGCTCCAGCATCCAGAGCCGGCTCAACAGCATCTTCAGCCAGCAGGAACGCAACCAGTTCGGCAGCCAGCGCTACGCCGTGATGTTCAAGCCCGGCACGTACTCCAACGACGTCAACGTCGGTTTCTACACGCAGGTGCTGGGCCTCGGCCTGAGCCCCGACGCCGTGTCGATCAACGGCGCCGTGCACGTCGAGGCCGACTGGTTCCCGCCGCAGAACGCGACGCAGAACTTCTGGCGTGGCGCCGAGAACCTGTCCGTCAACCCGACCGGGGGCACGGACCGCTGGGCGGTCAGCCAGGCCGCGCCGTACCGCCGCATGCACGTCCGCGGCGACCTGCAGCTCGACGACGGCGGCTGGGCCAGCGGTGGCTGGATCTCCGACACGAAGGTCGACGGCCAGGTCCGCTCCGGCTCGCAGCAGCAGTGGATCTCGCGCAACTCGCAGTTCGGCAGCTGGTCCGGTTCGAACTGGAACATGGTCTTCGCGGGCGTCCAGGGCGCCCCGGCCAACACCTTCCCGGCCCCGCCGTACACCACGGTCGGCCAGACGCCGGTCGTGCGCGAGAAGCCGTTCCTCTACATCGACAACGCCGGCAACTACCAGGTCTTCGTCCCCGGCGTGAAGACCAACGCGTCCGGCACGAGCTGGGCGAACGGCACCGCGCCCGGCAGCTCCCTCCCCATCGACCAGTTCTACATCGCCAAGCCCGGCGCGAGCGCCGCGGACATGAACGCCGCGCTGGCCGCGGGCAAGAACCTGCTGGTCACGCCGGGTGTCTACCACCTCAACCAGGCGCTGCACGTCACCCGGCCGGACACCGTCGTGCTCGGGCTCGGCATCGCCACGCTGGTGCCGGACAACGGCGTCACCGCGATGAACGTCGACGACGTCGACGGCGTCAAGGTCGCCGGCCTGCTGATCGACGCCGGCACGACCAACTCGAACACCCTGGTGCAGGTCGGCCAGGCCGGCTCGAGCGCCAACCACGAAGCCGACCCGACGTCGCTGCACGACGTGTTCTTCCGGATCGGCGGCCCGGCCGTCGGCAAGGCGACGAACAGCCTGGTGGTGAACAGCAGCAACGTGATCGGCGACCACATGTGGATCTGGCGCGCCGACCACGCCGACAACGGCAACAACGTCGGCTGGGGCACGAACACCGCCGATACGGGGCTCACCGTCAACGGCAACAACGTGACGATGTACGGCCTGTTCGTCGAGCACTACCAGAAGACGCAGGTCGTCTGGAACGGCAACGGCGGCCGGACGTACTTCTTCCAGAACGAGATGCCCTACGACGTGCCGAACCAGGCCGGCTGGATGAACGGGTCGACGAAGGGTTACTCCGCCTACAAGGTGGGCCCGAACGTCACCAGCCACGAGGCGTGGGGGCTGGGCAGCTACTGCTACTTCAGCACCAACCCCTCGGTCGCCAGCGCTCACGCGTTCGAGGCGCCGAACACCCCGGGCGTCAAGTTCCACGACATGGTGACCGTGTCGCTCAACTACCAGGGCACGATCACGCACGTCATCAACAACACGGGTGACACGACCCCGACCGGCACCAAGCCGGTCAACCTGGTCAGCTACCCCTGAGCAACCGGCGTGCGCCGTGGTGGCGGCCGCGGCGCACGCCGGTCCTATGTGTACGGCCACAGTGGACGATGTGGCCCGAACGGGTGGTGAATCGCGCCAACCGGGCGTTTTGCCGCGATACTGGGTGCCCCGGACACCCTGAGGAGCGGCGTCATGACTTCCTTCGCTGCGTTTTCCGTCGTCGAACCCCGCAAGGCCTGGCCGATCGCCGCCGTCCGTGGCGTGTTCGCCGTGCTGTTCGGGCTCTTCGCCCTGATTTGGCCGGGCGCCACCGTGCTCGTGCTGGCGATCCTGTACGGCGTGTACGCGATCGTCGACGGCATCGGTGGCCTGATGCAGGCCTTCCGCCCGGGCGACGCCGGCCACCGCGCCGCCTACGGAATCCTCGGCGCGCTCGGCATCATCGCCGGAATCCTGGTCCTGGTCTGGCCCGGCATCACGGTTCTGCTGCTGGCCCTGCTGGTCGGCCTGTGGGCGATCGTCACCGGCGTCGCCGAGATCGCCGCCGCGATCCGGCTGCGCAAGCAGATCCAAGGCGAGGCGTTCCTCATCGCCGCCGGCGCGCTCTCCGTGATCGCCGGTGTCCTCATCGTGATCAACCCGATCGCCGGCGCGTTCGGCATCGCGCTGCTCGTCGGCATCTACGCGCTGCTCTACGGGATCATGCTGCTGGTGCTGGCCTTCCGGCTGCGCAAACTCGGGGACACCGCCCCCGCCGCTTGAGTAGCGTGCGGGGGTGTCGACCCGCGAACTGGTGGTGCTGGGCACCGCGAGCCAGGTGCCCACGCGCCACCGGAACCAGAACGGCTACTTGCTGAGATGGGACGGCGAGGGCATCCTCTTCGACCCCGGCGAAGGCACCCAGCGCCAGATGCTGCGCGCCGGCGTCGCGGCCACGGACATCACGCGGATCTGCATCACCCACTTCCACGGCGACCACAGCCTCGGCCTGCCCGGGGTGATCCAGCGGCTCTCGCTCGACAAGGTGAAGCACCCGGTCCACGCCCACTTCCCGGCCTCCGGCGCGCACTACTTCGAGCGCATGCGGCACGCGACGTCGTTCTACGAGCAGGCCGACCTGCGTGAACACCCGATCGCCGGGGACGGCCCCATCGCCACCGGGAAGCTCACCCTCGAGGCCCGGCGGCTGAGCCACCCCGTCGAGGCGTTCGGCTACCGCCTGGTCGAGCCGGACGGCCGCACGATGCTCCCCGGAAAGCTGAAGGAACACGGCATCGAAGGGCCGGACGTCGGCAGGATCCAGAGGGAAGGCCGGCTCGGGACCACCAGCCTCGAGGACGTCAGTACCCCCAGGCCCGGCCAGCGGTTCGCGTTCGTCATGGACACCCGCCTCTGCGACGCGGTGTACGCGCTGAGCGAAAAAGCCGACATGCTCGTGATCGAGTCGACGTTCCTCGCCGAGGACACCCACCTCGCCCGCGACTTCGGGCACCTGACCGCGCAGCAGGCGGCCCGCGTCGCGGCCGAGTCCGGCGTCCGGCAGCTCGTTCTGACCCACTTCTCGCAGCGCTACCCCGACCCCGCGCGCTTCCTGGACGAAGCGAAAGCCGAGTTCGACGGCGAGATCGTGGTGGCCGAGGACCTGGAGCGGGTCCAGGTCGCGAAACGCCGGTCCTCCCCAGCGGACCACCGGGCGCCGTAGGCTGCATCTCGTGAGCCAGCCGATCCTGATGACCGTCGACGACGATCCCGCCGTGTCCCGCTCGGTCGCCCGTGACCTGCGGCGCCGGTACGGGAAGGACTACCGCGTCATCCGCGCCGACTCCGGCGCGGACGCCCTCGACGCCCTGCGCGAGATCAAGCTGCGCGGCGACGCCGTCGCGGCGATCCTCGCCGACTACCGGATGCCGCAGATGGACGGGATCGCCTTCCTCGAGAAGGCGATGGACCTGTTCCCGCACGCCCGCCGCGCCCTGCTGACCGCCTACGCCGACACCGACGCCGCGATCCAGGCGATCAACGTCGTCGACGTCGACCACTACCTGCTCAAGCCGTGGGACCCGCCGGAGGAGAAGCTCTACCCGGTGATCGACGCCCTGGTCGAGACCTGGAAGGCGGTCGGCGACAAGCCGGTCGAAGAGGTCAAGCTCATCGGCCACCGCTACAACTCGCCGTCGTTCCAGATGCGAGACTTCCTGGCGCGCAACGCCGTCCCGTACCGCTGGTACTCGGTCGAGGACGACGAGGGCCGCCGCATCCTGCAGGCCGCGGAGGCCACCGAAAAGGACATCCCGGTCGTCGTCACCCCCGACGGCACCGTGCTCAAGAACCCCACCGGCGGCGAGATCGCCGACGCGGTCGGCTTGTCGACCCGCCCGGCGCAGGAGTTCTACGACCTCGTCGTGATCGGTGGCGGGCCCGCCGGCCTCGGCGCCGCGGTGTACGGCGCGTCCGAGGGCCTGCGCACGGTGCTCGTCGAGAAGAAGGCCACCGGCGGCCAGGCCGGCACCAGTTCGCGCATCGAGAACTACCTCGGCTTCCCCGACGGCGTCTCCGGCGCGCAGCTGACCGACCGGGCGCGGCGCCAGGCGCAGAAGTTCGGCGCCGAGGTGCTGACCGCGCGCGACGTCGTCGGCCTCGAAGTCCGCGGCTCGTCCCGCGTCGTCACGTTCGGCGACGGCAGCGAGATCGCCGCCCACTCGGTGATCCTGGCCAGCGGCGTCACCTACCGTGCGCTGCAGGCCGACGGCATCGAGGAGCTGACCGGCCGCGGCGTCTACTACGGCTCGGCCGCGACCGAGGCGCCGGAGTGCAAGGGCGAGCACGTCTACATCGTCGGCGGCGCCAACTCCGCCGGGCAGGCCGCGGTCTTCTTCTCCCGCCACGCCAGCGACGTCACGATCCTGGTGCGCGGCGCGTCCCTGGAGTCGTCGATGTCGCACTACCTGATCGAGCAGATCGCCGGCATCGGGAACATCCACGTCCGCACGCACACGACGGTCAAGCAGGCCCACGGCGACGAGCACCTCGAGCGGCTCACGCTGTGCGAGAACGGCGTCACCGAGACGGTCGAGAGCGGGCACCTGTTCATCTTCATCGGCGCCGCCCCGCGCACCGACTGGCTCGGCGAGGACATCCACCGCGACGAGCACGGCTTCGTGTGCACCGGCCCGGACCTGACGGCGAACGGACAGCGGCCGGCCGGCTGGTCGCTCGACCGTGATCCGCACTACCTCGAGTCGTCCGTCCCCGGCGTGTTCGTGGCCGGTGACGTGCGGGCCCAGTCGGTCAAGCGGGTGGCGTCCGCGGTCGGCGAGGGCGCGATGGCCGTGACGCTGGTACACCGGTACCTGGAGGAACAATGAGCGCACTGCCGCGGGAAGAGCTTCGCGGGCTCTTCCTTTTCGAACACCTTTCCGAAGACCAGCTCGACTGGATCGCCGACAATGCCGTGCTCGAGGAGTACGAAGGCGACTCGACCGTCATCAGCGAGGGCGACGAGGCGACCTGCTTCTACGTCCTGCTGCACGGCGCGATCCGGATGACGCGGCTGGTCAGCGGCACCGAGGTGGAGACCAACCGGTCCGACCAGCGCGGAGCCTACTTCGGCGCGACGCAGTTCTTCGTGCACCAGGAGAGCGAGCACACCTACAACGCCACGGTGCGCGCGCTGTCCGACGTCACGTTCCTCACGCTGCCGTCGAAGGAGTTCTCCTTCGAGTTCCGCCGGTGGTTCCCGATGGCGACGCACCTGCTGGAGGGCATGTACCTCGGCTGGCGCAACAGCGACACCGTGATCGGCTCGCGCCGCCGGCTGCTGGCGCTGGGTGAGCTGTCGGCCGGCCTGACGCACGAGCTGAACAACCCGGCCGCGGCCGCCGTCCGGGCGACGTCCGCCCTGCGCGAACGCGTCGCCGGGATGCGCCACAAGCTCGCCTTCCTGGCGAAGAAGGACATCGAGCCGGAGCTGCTCTACCAGCTCATCGACGTCCAGGAACGCCTGGTCAAGCAGGTCGCGCAGGCCGAGAAGCTGTCCGCGATGCAGCAGGCCGACCGTGAAGACGAGATCACCGACTGGTTCGAGGACCGCGGCATCGACCAGGGCTGGGACCTCGCCGACATCTACGTCCGCGCCGGGCTGACCACGACCGACCTGGACAACGTCCTCGAGCAGGTCGGCGACACCTTCATCGACGGCGCCGTCCGCTGGCTCGCCTACGCGCTCGAGACCGAGATGCTGATGGGCGAGATCGAGGACTCGACGACCCGCATCTCCGCGCTGGTCGGCAAGGCCAAGCAGTACTCCCAGATGGACCGGGCGCCGCACCAGTGGGTCGACGTCCACGACGGCCTCGACTCCACGCTCGTCATGCTGGCGGGCAAGATCGGCGACGGCGTCCGCGTCGTCAAGGAGTACGACCGCGACCTGCCGAAGATCCCGGCGTACCCGGCCGAGCTGAACCAGGTCTGGACGAACGTCATCGACAACGCGCTCGGCGCGATGAAGGGCGAAGGCACGCTGACGCTGCGCACCTGGGGCCAGAACGACCAGGTCCGCGTCGAGATCGGCGACACCGGCCCGGGCATCCCGGCGGACATCAAGCAGCGGATCTTCGAGCCGTTCTTCACGACGAAACCGGTCGGCGAGGGCACCGGGCTCGGCCTGGACATCTCGTGGAAGATCGTCGTCGAACGCCACCAGGGTGACCTGCGCGTCGAGTCCGAGCCGGGGAACACCCGGTTCGAGATCTGCCTGCCGACGGTCGAGCAGGCCTCGCTCTGATGGCTTCCGTCCCGACGGTCACGACCGAGCTCGGGGCGCTGGTGGGGCTGGCGGGCGACGGCGTCCGGCGGTGGCGAGGGATCCCGTACGCCCGTCCGCCGGTCGGCGAGCTGCGGTGGAAGGCGCCGCGGCCGCCGTCGCTGTCTGGTGGCGTGCACGTCGCGACGGAGTACGGGCCCCACGCGATGCAGCCGCCGGACCCGATGAACCCCTCCGCGGGGTGCGACGAGGACTGCCTGTACCTCAACGTCTGCACGCCGGAAGGGCCCGCTCCGGAAGGCGGCTGGCCGGTGCTGTTCTGGCTGCACGGCGGCGGGTACCGCGTCGGGCACGGTGAGCAGCTCGGTGACGGCGAGGAGTTCGCGCGCGCCGGGATCGTCGTCGTCACGATCAACTACCGCCTCGGCTCGCTCGGCTTCCTGCACCTCGCGGGCATCTTCGGCGAGTCCGAAGCGGACGCCGGGGTGTGCGGGTTCCTCGACCAGGTCGAGGCCCTGAAGTGGGTGCGCCGCAACGTCGCCGCGTTCGGCGGTGATCCCGCGCGGATCACCGTCTACGGCGTCTCGGCGGGCGCGAAGAGCGTCGGGAACCTGATGGGCAGCCCGCTGGGCGCGGGCTTGTTCGCCCAGGCGATCAGCAGCAGCGGCGGCGCGGACCACGTGGCGACGCCGGAGGCCGGGACAGCACTGGCCCGGCGGCTCCTCGACGAAATCGGCTGCCACGACGTCGAGGCGCTGCGCGCGTTGCCGGCCAAGGAGTTCGTCGAGGCGCAGGAGCGGATCCTGACCGGACTCCAGGCGCTGTGGCTGTGGCGGCCCACGCTGCACCCCCGCGTGCTGCCGGAGGTCCCCATCGGGCCGATCCGCCGCGGGAGCGCGGCCGGGATCCCGCTGCTGGTCGGCTGCAACAGCAACGAAGGCAGCACGTACGCGCTGATGCTCGGCGACGACGTCGCGACCGCCCCCGCGAGCGGTGTCCTTTCGGGAATCCTCGGCGACGAAGGCGCTTCGCACCTTCTCGAGACGTACCTTCGCCGCGTCCCCGACCTGAAGTCCGCGAAGATCGCCGCGATGGGCGACGAACGCTACGGCATCCCGACGCAGCGTCTCGCCGACGCGCAGTCCGCGCACGCGCCCGTCTACCGCTACCGCATCGACATCGCCGCGCCCGGCGTGCCGGAGCAGCTGGACGGCGGCCACGGCACCGAGACCACGATGGCGTGGAAGACGCCGCTGCCGTTGTTCGCGGAAGCGACCCAGGTGAACCCGAAGCGCGAGCGCGCGGCGCTGCTCATCCACCGCAGCTGGGTGCGGTTCGTCCGGGACGGCGTCGCGGACGCGGACGGCCCGGAATGGCCGCCGTACGGCCCCGAACTGCGGCCGGTGCTCGTTTTCCGGGAAGACACGGATCTGGTGCTCGACCCACGCCCGGACGAGCGAAACGCTTGGGGCGACACGGAATGGGCGTCCGGAACCTGGTTCCCGGTGACCTGACACCGTTCCTTCATCCGCCGTTCACTTCGAACCGGCTCCCTCGCGCGTCAAATGGGCGAAGGCCCTGACGGGCCGTCGAGGGGAGTGGCTCGTGAAACGCCAGGTGTCCATCGGGCTGGCCGTGGTGCTGCTGCTGGCCGTCGTCGCCGTGATCATCTGGGGTCGCGGGGACGACACCGCGCAGGGCGGCGACCTGACCACGGTGCGCGGCGTGATCGGTTCGGAGAAGCAGGCCTTCTTCACCGACCAGCGCGTCGTCGACGCCTTCGCGCGCCACGGCCTGAAGGTCGACGTCGACACGGCCGGCTCGCGGCAGATCGCGACCACCGTCGACCTCGGGAAGTACGCGTTCGCGTTCCCGTCGTCCTCGCCCGCCGCGCAGAAGATCCAGCGCGATCGCAAGGTGACCACGGTGTACACGCCGTTCCAGTCGCCGATGGCGATCGCGTCCTTCGAGCCGATCGTCGCGCTGCTGAAGGCGAACGGCGTGGTGCACAAGGGCGCCGGCGACTACGACGTCCTCGACATCGCGAAGTACCTCGACCTGGCGAAGGCCAGGACGCGCTGGGACCAGCTGCCCGGCAACACCGCTTATCCGGCGCGCAAGAACGTCCTGGTCACGACGACCGATCCGCGCGAGTCGAACTCCGCGGCGATGTACCTGTCGATCGTTTCCTTCGTGGCCAACGGGAACACCGTCGTCAGCACACCCGACCAGGAGGCGAAGGTGCTGCCGGCGGTGTCGAAGCTGTTCCTCGACCAGGGGTACACGCAGAACAGCACCGAGGGGCCGTTCGAGGACTACCTGTCGGCGGGTATGGGGAAGACGCCGCTGGCCTTGATCTACGAATCGCAGTTCGTCGACCGGGTCGTGCGCGGCGACGGCTCGATCCGGCCGGACATGCGGATGCTCTACACCGCGCCGACGGTGTACTCGAAGCACACGCTCGTCCCGTTGTCGGGCGACGGCGACAAGGTCGGGCAGCTGCTCACGACCGACACTGAGCTGGGCAAACTCGCCGCGACCTCCGGGTTCCGCACCACCAACCCGCAGCTGTTCGCCGACATCGCGGCGCAGGCCCACGCACCGGCCGACCTCGTGGACGCCGTCGAACCGCCGTCGTTCGAAACCCTCGAGCGGCTGCTCGACGCCGTCGGCAAGCAGTACTGACATGGACGACTCGCTCGCCCCACCCGAGCCGGTCACCGCGGTCCCCGTCGAACGCGCCGCCGGGCTCATCACGCTCAGCGACGACACACGGTCGGAAGTCACCGTTCGCGCCGACGCCTTCGCCTCGCGATTGGAAGCCCTGGACGTCCGGTCGCCGGAGTTCACCGACCTCCTCGACGAGCTCCTGGCCGTCGGTGAGGCGGACATGCGCGCCGCGGCCGGAGTCGCGGGGTCGATGCTCGACCGGTCCTTGCGCAGCGCGGCGGCCCCGCAGGACGGCGTGACGACGAGCCTGACGAACCTGCGCCGGACCGTGGCCGAGCTGGACCCGGCGAAGCTGCCGCTGACCGGGCGGAAGCTGCTCGGGATGTTCCCGGTCGCCCAGGGCGCGAAGCGGGCCCTGGACCGGTACCGAGCGGCGAACGAGCCGGTCAACGCGCTGGTCGTCGACCTTCGCGGCCGCCAGGACGTCCTGCGTCGCGACAACGCCGCGATCAAGGGCGAGCGCGAGCGGCTGTGGAAGGTCATGGGGAAGCTGGCCGAGGCGGCCGCCTTCGCCGAGGCAGTCGACGGCGCGATCGAGGCGCAGGCCGGCGTCTTCGACCTGACGGATCCGGGGCGCGCCAACGCGTTGCGCGCCGACGTGCTGTACCCGATCCGGCAACGCCACCAGGACCTGCTGACCCAGCTCGCGGTCAGCGCGCAGGGCTATCTCGCGCTGGACTTAGTGCGCAAGAACAACGACGAGCTGGTCCGCGGCGTCGAGCGAGCGGTGTCGACGACCGTGTCCGCGTTGCGCGTCGCGTTGCTGGTCAGCGGCGCTTTGGCGAGCCAGCGCGACGTCCTGGACGAGGTCGCGGCGCTGCAGGCGACCACCGACGGGCTGATCCGGGCGAACTCGGAGCTGCTGACGCTGCAGTCCGCGGAGATCCGCAAGGCGAGCAGCGATCCGGCCGTGGCCACCGAGACGATCCGCCGGTCGTTCGACCGGATCTACGCCTCGATCGACGCGATCGACGGGTTCCGCGCCGACGCCGTCGCCGCGATGGCGGCGACCGTCGAGTCGCTGTCCGGCGAGATCCGCCGCGCCGAAGACCACCTGCGGCGTTCGCACGAGGGGGAATCATGAGGAAGCTTGCTCTGCTGGTCCTGAGCGCGGTACTGCTGGCCGGGTGTTCCGAGCCGTCTTCCGCGCCACTGGGTGAGCCCGAGCCGGGCACGCTCCGGATCCTCGCGGGCAGCGAGCTGGCGGACATGCAACCGGTGCTCGACGAAGCCGCTCGTGCCACCGGAGTAACGGTCAAGTTCACGTTCACCGGGACTTTGGAAGGTGCCGAAGCGCTGGCGAACGGCAGCGTCGACGGGAAGTACGACGCCGTCTGGTTCTCCTCTAACCGTTACCCCGCGGGCATTCCCGAAGCGGCGAAGCGGCTCGGGAACCAGGTCAAGATCATGAGTTCACCGGTGGTGCTGGGGCTGGCGTCGTCCGTGGTGCAGCGGCTCGGCTGGGCGGGGAAACCGGTCAGCTGGGGCGAGATCGCCGCGCAGGCCGGGAAAAAGGCGTTCACGTACGGGATGACGGACCCGTCGGCGTCGAACTCCGGGTTCTCGGCGCTGGTCGGTGTGGCTTCGGCGCTGGCCGGCGCGGGCAACGCGATCGACGCCCAGCAGATCGCGTCGGTGACTCCGCAGCTGAAGCAGTTTTTCAGCGCTCAGGCGCTTTCGGCCGGGTCGTCGGGCTGGCTGTCGGACGCGTACACGCGGCGCGCGACCGGCCAGGACCCGGGGCAGAAGGTCGACGGGCTGATCAACTACGAGTCCGTGCTGCTGTCGGCGAACGCGTCCGGGAAGCTGCCCGAGCCGCTGACGCTGGTCTACCCGAGCGACGGCGTCGTCACGGCCGACTACCCGCTTTCCTTGCTGGCGGACGCCGGTTCCGACGCGCGTTCGGCGCACCAGCGGCTTGCGGACTACCTGCGTACGCCCGAGGTTCAGAAGCGGATCATGGAGACGACGCAGCGGCGTCCGGTGGTCCCGGGCGTCGCGCTGGGGCAGCAGTTCGTGGTGCGCGACCTCGTCGAACTGCCGTTCCCGGCGACGCAGCAGGCTGTCGATGCGCTGCTCCAAGCCTACTTCGACAAGATCCGGCGGCCGTCGCGGACGCTCTACGTGCTCGACACTTCCGGGTCGATGAAGGGCGACCGGATCGACTCGCTGAGGAGCGCGCTGGTCGGGCTGACCGGCGCGGACACGTCCCTGGCCGGCCGGTTCCGGCGGTTCCGGAGCCGGGAGGAGGTGACGATGCTGCCGTTCAACACGGGTCCTTCGCGGCCTTCGACGTTCACCGTGCCGGAGCTGGACCCTTCGACAGAACTGGCCCGCATCAAGGCGTTCGCGGAGGGGTTGTCGGCCGGTGGTGGGACCGCGATCTACGACAGCCTCTCGGAGGCCTACCGGGTGCTGGAACCCTTGGCGGCGCGCGATCCCGACCGGTTCACGTCGATCGTCCTGATGACCGACGGCGAGAACGCGAACGGCTCGTCGCTGGCGGACTTCCGGGCGTCGTTCGGCTCGCTGCCGCCCGCGATGAAGCAGGTGCCGGTGTTCACCGTGCTGTTCGGGGAGGGCAGCAGCGACGAGCTGGCCCAGGTCGCCGGGTTCACCGGCGGCAAGGTGTTCGACGCGCGGAAGGTGCAGCTGTCCAGTGTGTTCCAGGAGATCCGCGGGTACCAATGATGCTGCTGCGTTATCTGGGGTCGACCAAGAACCTTCTCGGCTGTGTCGGTGGCCTGATCGGCGTCGTGCTGTACCTGACCGGCGTGGTCGGGTGGTTCTGGCCGTTCGTGGTGGTGGCGTTGTACCTGGTGGGCGCCCTGCTCGCGCCGGGGGAGAAGGTGCGGCTGGTCCTGGATACCTCCGCTGAGCTGCGTGCTTCGCTGGAGACTTTGGTGCGCCGGGTCGGTTCCCAGGATTCTCGGATGCCCGCGTCTACTGTGGACACGGTGGGGCGCGTCGCGGAAGTCTTGCGGGACTTGCTTTCGCAGCCTGCCCGGCTCTCGGCCGATCCCGATGTCCAGCACGCCGTTGTGCGCCTGGCGCGCACGGATTTGCCGCTGTCGCTGGAGATCTATCTGAATCTGCCGTGGTGGTTCGCTTCGCGGCGGGCCGGTGCGGGCGAGGAACTGGTGGCACAGCTGGGTTTGCTCGAAGCCGAGGCGCACCGGGTGGCTGAGCGCTTCTACGCTTCCGAGGTCGACCGCCAGGCCGATCACACGCGGTATCTGCGAGACCGGGACGTGTGAACTTCCGGCGCTACCCTTGTGAGTGATGATGTTCGAACACGCGTTCTAGTAGCTTGAATTCATGGACGCGAACCGAGTTTCGGCAATGTCAGGGTCACCGCTGCGGTGGTCAACCAGCTCAACAGGTCGGCGAGAGGAATACGGGAAAGCCGTTCCGGCCACTCTTCGGCCACGGTGTGCAGCACGAGTTCGTCGTGCCGCGGTTCCACCTTGGTCAGCTTCGTCCCCGGCGGAAGTTCCGGCAGGGGCAGCACGATGGGCTGGAAGCGCTTCGGTGGGCGGAGGGTGCGCTGTCCGATGTGGAGAGTGCGGGGTACGAGCACGACGGCGTCGTCTTCCACCTGGGCTTCGAGGGTCAGGTGGCCCCAGTGCGGTTTCTTGGCCCAGTGGATCTGGAGCAGCCCGCTGTCCGCCGGGGCGGCCACGATCCCGGGCCGGACCTTCGCCACCCGTTCCCGCAGCACGTCCGCGGCCACGGCGATCCGCAGTTCGACGCGGGCCGGTTTGGCGGCCGGCGTGGGCAGCGAGCGGAGGCGGACGTCTTCGGCGAGCACGGTGACCCGGCGCAGCGGAATGCTGCCGCCGTCGGGTTCGGGCCAGTCGACGTCCTCGGCGACGATCCGGACGTCGCCGACGCGGCCGGTGGCCAAGCGGAGGCTGTCGGCCGGGTAGTCGAGTTCGGTGAGGGTCAGCCCGACGTCGCGGCCGTCGACCTTGGCGGTCAGCCTGCGTCCGACGAGCTGCTCGGTGACGGTGCGCACCAAGGCGCCCGGCGTGACCGGGACGTTCGGGAGCAGGGAACGCCCGGCCGCGGCCAGCCCGGCCAGCTCGGGCCAGGGCGACCAGCCGTCGAACCACCTGCCGTCGCTCATCCGTCCAGTGTCGCCGAAGACCGGGCGGCCTGCCGACGGCAGGTCACGCGAAAGCGGCGATTCTCACGCGGCGGCAGCCCGGTGCGGCATCACCACGGCGGCGGCGTTCCAGGCTTCCAGTGTCACGTCTGGACATGACTCACTCGCGGCGCTCGTCCGGGCGCGACGCGGGCTCAGCCCGCGCCGTCCCGGAAGCGGGTGCGGTGGCTTGCCGTACCCGCCGGCAAAGGTGGTGAACCACCTGCCGCCACCGGAGGGGGCGGTGACGGCAGGTGGCAGTGCGGAGGGCGGCGTCGCCCGCCGGTCACCGGCCGGCGAACCGGGCGATGATGCCGGTGATGACCAGCCAGAACACCGCGGCCAGGCCGAAGTCGAGGATCACGGCCAGGCTGGGGTTGTCCACCGGGAACAGGCCCGGGAAGAACAACGCGAGAGGAACCGCCAGTGACTTGATGAAGATGAAGAAAGCGTTGCCGGCGTTCGCACCGGCGAGCACCATGATCATGTAAAGGACTTCGATCCCCGCGAAGATCGCGCCGATCGCCGTGATTACCCGCACGGCCGTGTTCCGTCTGGTGGTGGTTCGCCAAGGAGACATGCCCGGAAAATTCCCGGATCGGGTGACCGGTCAAACGCTCCAAGCCCAAGATTGCGCCGTTCGGCGGCTCCCGTTGCTCTTCGCCGCCCCTTCCGCACACTCAGTCGCCCCCTCCGATGCCCTCCCCATCACGCTCGATGCCCGCCCAGTCACGCGCGATGCCCGCTCAGTCACGCGAGTCACGGCCCCAATCACGCGAGTTCCGGCTCCAATCACGTGAGTTCCGTCCTTGATCACGCGAGTTCCGCTCTCGATCACGCGAGTTCGGTGCGGGGCTCTGACCGTCAGCGCGTTCCGGCTTCACCTAGCAGCCGGGCGATGGCCCAGTCCTGCACGGCGAGACCCACCGACTTGAACACCGTCCGCCCACTCACGACCGGCGGCGAACCCAGCGCGTCACCGAGTTCGACCAAAGAGGACCGTTCGACGAGCCCGCCCTCCACCGCGTGGATCACCTCACCGGCCTCCTCGAGCACCGCCTCTACCTGATCCACGACGACGCACGCGGCAGAACCGAGCAACTCGGCCGGAAGCTCCCGCATGGAAGGCAGGTAAGACCCGATCGCATTGACGTGAACCCGCTCAGGCAAGTCATCCACGTCGAAGAGAGGAGTCGAAGACGAAGTAGCAAAGCAAACGATCTCCGCATCGGAGACCGCATCAGCAGCCGAAGCGGCGACCCGCGTCACGATTCCCGGGAACTCGGCCCGCAAGCGGTCGGCGAAGCCGTGAGCACGCGACGGATCCCGCCCGAACACCGCCAGCCGGCTCACCGGCCGCACCGCCGCCACCGCCCGCACTTGGTCGGCGGCCTGCGCGCCGGTGCCGAGGAGTGCCAAGCGGCTGGCGGTGGCCGGCGCGAGCAGGTCCGTCGCGACGCCGGACGCAGCGCCCGTGCGCAACGTCGTCACCTCGATCGCGTCGGCGACCACCTGGCCCGCGGCGGTGTTCCACACCAGCGTCCCGAGGATCATCGGCGTGCGGCCGGCGACCAGGCTGAGCGTCTTCACCACCGTCGTCGACGTCGGCGTGTGGCAGGCGCTCATCACCAGCGTCGTGCCACCACCGAAGGACAACCGTTGCGGCACCACGAAACGGCCGGCGGCGAGGTCGAGGAAGGCCTCCCGCACCGCGTCGACCGCGGCGGTCATCGGCACGGCCGCCCGGACGGCGTGAGCATCGAGCATGCGCGGAACCCTTCGGAGTCGGAAACTGCCGCTAGCCTGACGGGGTGTCCGATGCCACGCAAGATCCACCCGTCGAGGAACAGCGGTTCGTCCGCGACGATTGGTACGGGGAGGAGATCACCGGACGGCACTACGTGCGGTGCGAGTTCCTCGAGATCGACTTCTCGGAGGCGCACACGCGGAACTCGGTCTTCACCGACTGCGTGTTCGGCAACGTGCGCTTCAACGCGTCCCGGCACACGGACTCGGCCTTCACCGGCTGCGCCTTCAGGCGGTGCAACTTCTTCGACGCCGAGTTCACCGGGTGCAAGCTCGTCGGCGCGACGTTCAGCGAGTGCGAGCTGCGCCCGTTGCGGGTCACCGGCGGCGACTGGTCGTTCGCCGGGCTGGCGGGTGCCGACCTGCGGTCGGTCGCCTTCCACGGGGTCCGCATGCGCGAGGTCGACCTCACCGGGGCGAACTGCGCCGACGCCGTGTTCGCCGACGTCGACCTTTCGGCGGCGACGCTGCACGCCGTCAAGCTGCCCCGGGCTGACCTGCGGGGCAGCGACCTTTCGGCGCTCGACCCGGTGAACGCGGAGCTGGCCGGCGCGATCGTGTCACCCGAACAGGCTGCGGTGCTCGTCACGTCGCTCGGGCTGCGCGTCCGGGCGTAGGCTCTGGCCGACCGGGAAGGAGGGCCGCGATGGGCGTCGTGACACCAGGGTTCCGCGGCCGGGATCGCAGCGGCAACCCGCGCCTGCCACCCGGGCAGTACCTCGCCGAGGACTTCCCCGTGCTGTCGGCCGGTCCGACCCCGCGCGTGCGCACCGAGACGTGGGAGTTCACGGTCACCACCGAGACCGGGGAAAAGCACGCCTGGAGCTGGGCGGAGCTGATGGCCCTGCCCAGCGAGAAGCCCACAGTGGACATCCACTGCGTCACCCAGTGGTCCAAACTGGACACTCGCTGGCGCGGCGTCGCGGTGGACACCCTGGTCGGCGGGCTCGACACGGCCGCCGACTACGTCATGGTGCATTCCTACGGCGGCTACACCACGAACCTGCCGCTCGCCGACCTGCTCGACGGCCAGGCCTGGATCGCCTACGAGTACGGCGGCAAGCCGCTGACCCCGGAGCACGGCGGCCCGGCTCGGCTGCTGGTCCCGCACCTGTACTTCTGGAAGTCCGCGAAGTGGGTGCGCGGGCTCGAGCTGAAGACCCGGGACGAGCCCGGTTTCTGGGAGAACGTCGGCTACCACGACTACGGGGATCCATGGCGCGAACAGCGGTATCAGGGCGACTAGCCTGGCGGGTCGCCCGCCTGGCCGAATTCCGCGACGAGACGCCGACGGCCCGCACGCTCGTCTTCGACCTGCCCGGCTGGCCGGGTCACCTGGCGGGGCAGCACGTCGACGTCCGCCTCACCGCGGCCGACGGTTACCGCGCGCAGCGCAGCTACTCGCTCGCCGCCCCCGCCGACGGTGACCGCGTCGAGCTGACGGTCCAGCGCGTCGCCGACGGCGAAGTGTCCGAGCACCTTGCCGGCCCGTACGCGATCGGCGACCCGGTGGAGATCCGCGGCCCGGTCGGCGGCTGGTTCGTCTGGCGCCCGGCGGACCCGGCACCGGTCCTCCTGATCGCGGGCGGCTCGGGCATCGTCCCGGTGATGGCGATGATCCGCGCCCGCCGGGCGGCGGGCGTCCGCACGCCGTTCAAGCTGATCTACTCGCTGCGCACCCCGGCCGAGCTGTACTACGCCGACGAGCTGCGCACGCCGGTACTGGGGCTGGACATCACGTACGTGTACACGCGCGAGCTGCCGGAGGGCCGCCCGGGAATCCCCCGACGCATCGACGTGGCCACGCTCAACACGGCGGGCTGGCCGGCGGAGTTCGGCGCAGCGTGCTTCATCTGCGGCCCAACAGGTTTCGTCGAGACGGCGGCGGACATCCTGGTCGCCCTGGGCCACGACCCGCACCGCATCCGCACGGAAAGGTTCGGCCCCAGCCGCGACTGACCCGAGGCAGTCCACAGCCCGGCCGTGATGTGGACAACTCGCTCCCGCCGGCGCTCATTTTCCCGTCCTGTCGGGCACCCTCAGTACGCTGGAAGCGGGGCCGGTCGCGCCCAGTTCACCCAGGCCACCGCTACGCCGGTCTACTTCTGTGATCCGCACGCTCCCCGGCAACGCGCGTCCAACGAGAACCCAACGGTTTCGTCCAGACGGCGGCGGACATCCTGGTCGCCCTGGGCCACGACCCGCACCGCATCCGCACGGAAAGGTTCGGCCCCAGCCGCGACTGACTCACGGCAGTCCACAGCCCGGCCGTGATGTGGACAACTCGCTCTCGCCGGCGCTCATTTTCCTTTCCTGTCGGACACCCCCAGTACGCTGGAAGCGGGGCCGGTCCCCCGGAGAGGGTGGGGGCTGCTCTCGGGGTGCCAGAAGCGGCGGTGCCGCTGTTCGGCGGCCTACCCATCCGATGATTAGGTGACACCATGCCCCGGTGAGCGGGAATTTGTCGACACCGTCGCCCAGAGATCCTATGTTTCTCCCATGCTGATCAAGTGGGGCTCGAAGCGGCGCCGCACCGTGGCGACCGTTCTCCTGGGGGCGGGCGCCCTGCTCGCCGCGACCGGCCCGGTGGCTGCCGCGGATCCTGGCTCCGCGAGCCGCGACGTCTACGTCTCGCCCGCCGGCTCCGACCGCGCGCCGGGTAGCGCGCGCCAGCCTGTGCGGACGCTGGACAAGGCGCGCGACCTCGTGCGCCAGCGGGCGCCGCACCTCACTCGCGACCTCACCGTGCACCTCGCCCCCGGTGTCTTCCGGTTGGGGCAGCCGTTGCGCCTCGATGCCAGGGACTCCGGCGGCAACGGCCACCGCGTGATCTGGCAGGGCAGCGGGGACACCGAGCTGAACGGCGGAGTGCGCGTCACCGGCTGGCGGCCGGTCCCGGGCCGTCCCGGCCTGTTCGCCGCGGCCGCACCCGCCGGGCTGGACAACACCCGGCAGCTCTACGTCGACGGTGTCCGTGAGCAACGTGCTCGCGGCCCGCTGCCCGTGACCGTCAAGGCGACCAGCACCGGGTACACCGCGAGCGCGGACACCTTGGCGCACTGGCGCAACCCGAAGGACATCGAGTTCGTCTACACCGCGGGCGAAGCGCTCTGGAACATCCAGCGGGACGGCCTCGGCCAGTGGACCGAGCCGCGCTGCCCGCTCGCCGCGGCGGAGGGCACGACGATCACGATGGCCCAGCCGTGCTGGGACAACTCGACGAAGCGCGTCCTGTTCCCGGACATCCCCGGCCGCAGCGTGAACATGGTCGGCCCGGCCGATCTCACCAACGGCCGGCACCCGACCTACGCGGAAAACGCTTTCGAGCTGCTCGACAACCCGGGCGAGTGGTACCTCGACCGGTCCGCCCACCTCGTCTACTACCTGCCGGCCGCGGGCCAGGACCTGCGCCGCGCCGATGTCGAGATGCCCGTGCTGGAAAAGCTCGTCGACGCGCGGGGTACGGCCGAAGCGCCGATCCACGACGTCGCTTTCCGCGGGTTGCGCTACTCGTACGCGACGTGGCTCAGGCCGTCGTCGCCGGAGGGCTTCTCCGAAATCCAGGCCGGGTACACGAACACCGGCCCCGACGGCTGGGCCGTCCAAGGTCTCTGCCAGTTCGTGCCCGGCGGTACCTGCCCGTACGCCTCGTGGACGCGCGAACCCGCGAACGTCTCCGTGTCCCACGGCCGGCGCGTCGAGTTCTCCGACAGTGTGTTCGCCCACCTCGGTGGTGCCGGGCTCGACCTCGTCGACGGCACCAAGGAATCGCAGGTCCGTGGTGACATCTTCACCGACATCTCGGGCAACGGCGTGCAGATCGGCGGAGTCGACAAGCCGACCACGGACACCGACGTCGACGTCGTGCGCGACGTCGCGGTGACCGACAACCACCTCTACGGCCTGCCACGCGAGTTCCACGGCGGCGTCCCGATCGTCAACGGCTACACCGTGCGGAACACCATTGCCCACAACCAGATCGACCACGTCGGCTACTCGGCCGTCTCCGTCGGCTGGGGCGGCTGGCCGGACAAGATCCAGCGCCCGGCGACGCCGAACCTGTCGCACGACAACGCCGTCTCGGACAACCTGATCTTCGACTACATGCTGATGCTGGACGACGGGGGCGGCATCTACACCCAGGGCATCACCGGCAGCTCCCTCGACGACGGGGAGAAGGTCACCGGCAACGTCGTGCACGACCAGTGGGGGCTCGGCAAGGGCGTCTACACCGACAACGGCAACACGTACGAGACGATCCGCGGCAACGTCCTGTACCGCATGGCGTACGCCAACGTCGGCACCGTGCACGTCGACTACCGCGACGGCCTCGGGAACAACGACCCGACACTGACCGAGGACAACTACTGGGAGCAGGGCGACCGCGACAAGGTCGACAAGGGCGCGATCCTGCGTGGCAACAAGCTCCTGGCCCACCCGGCCGACGCCCCGGCGGCGATCGTCGCGAACGCGGGTCTCGAACCGGCCTACCGCGGTCTTCTCACCCGCCGGGTCGGCGCAGCGGCGCCGCCCGAAGCGCCGTCGCGGGTCGGCACGTTCGCGGTCTCGGGAAAGCTGTACGCGACTTGGAACCCGACCTACGCGTTCAACAACGCGCCGGTGACGGAGTACGTGGTGACGGCGACGGGTGGCGGCCACGCGAAGTCGGCGACGGTGTCCGCGGCCGACTTCGCGAAGCGCGCGTACGCGGAAGTCCCGGGCCTGACGGACGGGACGGCGTACACTGTGACGGTTTCGGCGCGCAACGCCAACGGCACGGGTGCGCCGTCCCTGGCCGCGGCCCCGGTGACACCCGGCCCGAAGCCGGCCGTGCCGCCGGGCGTCCCGACGAGCGCGAAGGCACTGCCGAGCGCGACGGCGGCCTCGATCCGCTGGAACCCGCCGGCGGCGACGGGGGACACCCCGGTGCTGGGCTACGTGATCACGGTGTCGGACGGCCGCACGATCGCGGTGGAGGGCCGCGACGCCCTGGTGACGCAGCCGACGATCAAGGGCATGACGCGGGTGGTGGACGACCTGAAGCCCGCGACGGCGTACACGTTCACGGTCGCGGCGGTGACGGCGACAGGAACGGGTCCGGCGGCGTCTTTCACGACGACGACCGCGGCCTGACCGCGGGCGGGGTCAGGGGGCGTCCGGGCGGGAAAGCAGCTCTCGCAAGGTCGCGAGCAGCTCCCGCCGATCGGCCGCCCCCAGCTTGCCCCGGATCCGGGCCATGTGGTGCTCCACCGTCTTCCCGGAAATGAACAGCTTCGAGCCCGCCTGCTTGTACGTCAGACCCTCCACCACGAGCCGGGCCACCTCGAGCTCTCGCTCGCTCAGCGCCGCCAAGCCCGTTCCGGCCGACGCGGGCTCCGAGGTTCCCGGCTCTCGGCGGGCCGCCGTTCCCTGGAACTGGCGGGCCGCCTCGAGCAGCTGGACCATCGCCTTGCGGTCGGACGTGCGGATCGCCGCCTGGCCGGCCAAGCGGGCCGCGTCCCAGCGCAGGCCCAGGTCGTGCATCTCGGCCGCCGCCGCCGCGATCGTGTCCGGGGCGAACGTGCCGCTCAGGACCGACAGCCAGCACTGGGCCGCCGTGGCCAGCGCGCTCGGGTAACGGCCGCAGTGGGCGTGCGTCGCCAACGTCGCCAGGTGGGCCTTCGCCGCGTCCGCGTCCTCCAGGGTGATCGCCGCGTGCAGCTCGTGCCACACCAGCGAGACCGTCCATAATGGAGGCTCGCCGAGGCGTGCCAGCAGGGTGTGGGCTCGTTCCAGCTGACCCGAAATCTTCGCGTACGCGCCGGTGCGGGCCGCCGCGATCGCCAGCTCGCCCAGCGGCAGCAGGGTGAACAGGTCCGTCTGCTGGCGCATCGACGCCTGGTACGCGCGGTGCCACGACCGCTGCAACCCCACCAGATCGCTGGCCCGGCGCGCCAAGCCGAGCTCCAGCGTCGCGAAGAACAGCTCGTCGCGGGCCTCCAGCGTGCGGCCGGCGACGGCGTCGCGGTGTCCGGCCGCCGTCGCGAGGTCGCCCGCCGTCATCGCGACCCAGCCCAGCAGCAGGCGGTGGCGCACCGACAACAGGTCGCCGCCGATCCCGCCGTCGAGGGCTCGGGTCAGCACCGGCTCCGCCAGCGCCAGCTCACCCGTGTGGAGCGCGGCGAGGGCGGCCAGCGCCGCCGGGCTGTCGGGCAGCAACGTGCCGCCCAGTGCCGGCTCCAGCATCGCCGCCGCGCCGAGCAAGGTCGACAACGTCTCCGTTGCGCAGCCGGACACCGAATCGGCGACGCCGCGGGCCATCCGGGTGGCCGCGCCGGCGAACAACGTCGGGGCTACGCCGGGCGCCGGGGATTCGAGGAGCCGCCGGGCGCCGTCGAGATCGCCGGTGCCGACCAGCGCGATCGCCGCGAACGCATCGGCCCCCGCCCAGGCGCCGGCGTCCCCTGGGTGCCCGGCTCCGCCGGATGTCACCGTCTCGATGCTGCGCGACGCCCAGTGATACAGCTCCGCGCTGCGAGCCAGCTCCCCGCGGTGCGCGAGCACGGTGGCCGCGATCGCCGCCCCGGCCGCGCGGGTTTCGGGGTCGGCCGCGCCGAGCATCCCGTCGCCGAGGCGCAGCGCTGTGTCCAGGTCGCCGGACAACGCGGTCGCGCGCGCCCACCCGACCGTGACGGCGGGGGAGCGGTCGCCCGCCTCGGCCGCTGCCTCGAACAGCCGGGTCGCCAGCCGCGCGTCGGCCGGCAGGGCTTCCGCGGCCGCCGCGGCGAACGCGGCCGCCGCGGATGCGCCGGAGCTGCCCGTGCCGAGCAGTGAGCGCGCCAGGTCGAGCACCGGGAGGCCGTTCGCCAGCTGCAGCTCGACGAGGCGCTGCACCGTCGTCAGCCGGCGCGCGGGCGGGCCGAAGTCGCGGACCGCGGCCGCGGCCAGCGGCAGCAGCGCGTCGTCCGGACCGAGCAGCCCGGTCGCGCGGGCTGCGTCGACGATCGCGGGCAGCTGGTCGGGTCCGCGGTCCAGCAGTGCGCACAGCAGGTCGAGGTTGCGTCCGGCCCCGGCTTCGGCCGCGATCAGGTAGCGCAGGACGTCGTCGTCGAGCTCGTCCAGCTCCGGCCGGAACTCCTCCAGCCGTCCGCGCAGCTCCCGCTCGGCCAGCCGCGGCACCCCGCCGCTGCGCGCGTGCAGGTCGGCCGCCGCGGCGGGGTCGGCGGCCGAACCCGTCACCGCCGAGATCAGCCGCGCGACGTCCTCGACGCCCAGGGGGCCGAGCTGCAGCAGCGTCCAGCTCGACGCCACCGCGGCCGGCCGGTGCGCGACGACGATCGGCCCGTCCGCGCCGGTGAGCAGCTCCTCGAGCTGGTCGGGACCCAGCTTGTCGGCGTCGTCGACGAGCAGGGCCTCGACGCGGGCCGCGCGGTAGCAGCGGTCGAGCGCGGCGAGCAGCACGCTCTTGCCGTACCCGCCGGGTGCGACGACGGCCAGTCGCAGCGGCGCGGCCGGATCGGCCGTGACCTGGTCGAGCAGCTGTCGCGCCGCCGGGTGCACCGGGACGGCGCGAAGCGGGGAAGCCTGCGAAAGCAGAGTGTTCAACAGTGACCTTCACCGGAGGGGGCGCCGGGGCGGGCGCAGTGGCTCGGGGCGGGCGAGGAGTCGGGGCCGGCGGTGGCTTCGCGGGCGGTGACGGTGATGACGACGGCCGAGATGGCCGCGGCGAACACGAGGACCGCGGCGGCGAGGGGACGCCGCCGCCGGAACAGGTTCATCGGGCTGCTCTTTTCGGGCAGCTCGAACGGCGTGATCTCGACCGGCGGCCGGGGCGGCCGCTCACCGAGGTCACCGAGCGTGTCCACCTGGGGGAGCAGGGTGGTCTCGACGGCAGGGGGTTCGTACGGGGTACCCCGGTGGTCCGCGCGCAGCGCCGCGAGGGCGGCCGCGCCGAGTGCGGCGGCCGCCGGCGGAACCGGTCCCGCGAACACCGGGCACGGCGGGCGGGCCGGCAGCGCGTGCGGCGGGACGTCGCCGCAGAACACCACGCCGGCGAGCCCTTTGGGGGACGTCGATGCCGCGCCGGCGAGGGCGAAGAGCGTGCTGAGCGCCGCGGCCGGGGCCACGCCTTCGGCGCTCGCGGTCGGTTGCCAGCCGCTCGCGCCGGTCGCCGTGGCCAGCGTGACGTTCACGCCGTCGGCGCCGAACTCGCAGACGCCGGCGAACTGCGCGCCGGGACCGGGGAGCGGCAGGTGCGCGCCGAGTGCGGCGATCGAGCCGGGGACCAGCGCGACCGAGGGGAACCCGGCGTCGGCCAGGGCTCGGCGCAGCACGTCACGGCGGTAGCCGCCCCAGTCGCCGGGGTGGGTCAGCACCAGGTGGAGGGGGGCGCCGCCGAACTGGTTCGCGGCGTGCTCGGCGATGCTTTCGACGAGCACGGTCGTCAGCGTCTCGGGCGGGAACGGCTCGCCTTCGACGAGCATCGGCACGTCGTCGCCGATCCGCCGGTGGAAGCCGGTGAGCAGCCGGGACGGGACCCGGGCGCCCGCCTGCGCGGCCGCGTCCCCGGTGAGCAGGTACCCCTCGTCGTCCAGGAAGAGCGCGGACGCGGCGGCGGGAGTCCGTTCACCCAGCCAGAGCGGTTCGGGTTCGCCCCAGCCGGGGGCTTGCCTGCGGCAGGTCGCGGCGTGGGTCCGCCCTTGTGCCACATCGATCCCGAGGACGTAGGGCAACGGCGCTTCCTCCTCACCTCGCAGGGCCGATCGGGGGTGCGGAATCCCCCTAGGGCTCGGGGCATCCTCACCCAAACGGGTTAGTCAAGCAAGTGGTTGGAAGGATTAAATCCAACTGAGTGCGTCTCGGATGACCCCCTAACTCCCTAACGATGACATATCGATCCCCTATCGGCTGACTGGCCTGCGACTCGGAGTGATCCCCGATGTGCGTGGGGGGACCGGCTCCCTAACTTGATGTCGGAGAGCAGCGGTCCTTGCGGCCGATGCCGTCCCCCGAACCACCGGACCAGGAGAAAACCCCATGGACTCCGTGCAGACGTTGCACGATTTCGCGCTGAACCTGCTCAACGACCCGACCGCCCTCGCGGCCTTCGGGACGGACCCGCAGGGCGCCCTCGCTGCCGCCGGTCTCGGCGACGTCAGCGCCGCCGACGTGCACGAGGTCATCCCGCTGGTGCTCGACTTCGTCCCGGTCGACAGCCTCCCGGCCGTCGGCGCCCTCCCCGTCGTCGGCGACCTGTCCTCGGTCGGCACCGACGCCCCCGGCATCCAGGGTGCGATCGACCAGCTCACCGCGCTCACCGCGGGCCTCGGCCTGCCGGCCGTCCCGGAGCTGCCGGGCGTCGGCGACCTCGGCGCCGGCTCGCTGCCGGGCGTGGGCGACCTCGGCCTCCCCGCCGTCCCGGGCGTGAGCGACATCACCAACGCGGGCAACATCACCGCGCTGGCGGGCAACGTCACCAGCGTCATCGTCGGTGGCGACCTGGCGAGCGGCCTCGACTCCGCCGCGCTGACCAACCTGACGGCGGCCCCGGCCTACCTGACGGACGCCAACTCGATCGCGCCGCTGGCCACGCTGGCCGAGCAGCCGGTCGTCGGTGCCGTCGGCACCGCGCACACCATCGGCACCGAGGTGCTGAGCACCGCGTCCGGCCCGGTCAACGAGGTCGCGTCGCACACCGGTGACCTGACGGGCGCCGTGGCGGGCCTCACCGACACCGCCACCCACGTCGGTGACTTCACCGGCATCCTCCAGGGCGCCGGCAACCTCGACGTCTCGCACGTCACCCACGAGGTCTCGCACGCGACCCACGGTCTCGGCGACGTCACCAGCGTCGTGACGAACGCCACCGGCATCAACGTCGACCACAACGTCGTGAGCCACGTCGGCGACATCGCCAGCGGCAACGCTTCGGCCGTCCACGACGTGGTCTCCGACGTGTCGGACGTCAGCCACAACGCGCTGGGCAACCTGCACATCGGTGACATCGCGTCGAACGACATCCACCTCGGGCACTGATCCCCGAACCGGTCACCGGTGCCCGTCCCGCGGTCTGGGTGCAGCCGCGGGACGGGCACCCGGTGTGCGCACGGGGAGTAAACCGGGGACACTCGTCCGCTGTGACCGCACCGGCTTGGCTCGAAGTGCTCAACGAGACGTTGGACGCGTGCCGCACCCACGGCCGCGCCGATCTCGCCGAGCGCCTCCGCAGACGTCGTGACGCCCCCGAGGGGCAGATCCGGCTCGGCGTGCTCGGATTCCCCAAACAGGGCAAGGGATACCTGCTCAACGCGGTGCTGAACGCGCCCGTGTGCGCGGTCGGCGACGCCCCGACCCCCGAGGTGCCGACCGAGATCGGCTACGCCTCGGAACCCGCCGCCACCCTGGTCAGCCGCTCCCGCGAACGGACTCCCGTCGCGGTCGAACGGCTCACCGGTGAGCTCGGCGCCCGGCCCGCCGGCACGCTCAGCCGCGTCGAGGTCGGCATGCCGCGCGAGCTCCTTTCCGCCGGGCTCGTCCTGGTGGACACCCCGCCGGTCGGCGACCCGCGGTCGCCGCGCACCGCCGCCGCGCTCGACCTGCTCGCCGAAGCGGACGCCGTGATCCTCGTCTCCGACGCCACCGCGCCGCTCAGCGCCGCCGAGCTCGCGCTCGCCCGGCACGTCCGCACCTGGTGCCCGCACGTCGTGCTGGCGCTCACCAAGATCGACGCCTCCCCGGGGTGGCGCGCGGTCGCCGAACGCAACCGCGGAATGCTCGCCGAGGCGGGGATCGACGCGCCCGTGCTGCCGGTTTCGGCCGTTGTGCGCCAAGCCGCCGCGAAGGCCGGTGACGCGGATCTCAATGCCCGCTCCGGTTTCCCCGAACTGCTCACGTGGATCGCCGAGCAGGCCGCGCGGCCGCCGGAGCAGTCCCGCGCGCTGCTCGCCGCCGTCGGCGTGCGCGCCGCCGCCGCGGAACTCGTCGAGTCGCTGCGCGATCGCATCGATACAGCCGCCCAGGACGCCGGGCTCGGCCAGGCCGCGCTGCTGCAGCGCGCGCAACGGCGGGCCGACGACCTGCGGCGGCAGAACACCCGGTGGCAGAACCTGCTTTCCGACGAGGTCACCGACCTGATGGGCGACGTCGAATACGACCTGCGCGAGCGGACGCGCAAGATCGTCAACACCATCGACCAGACCTTCGACGAGGGCGATCCGGCGAAGGTGTGGGACGAGTTCGCGCCCTGGCTGGACGAGACCCTGGCCGACGCCGTCGAGACGAACTACGCGTGGCTGGCCGAGCGGGCGCAGTGGACCGCGCAGGCGGTCGCGGCGTGCTTCGGCGCCCAGTACGACCGCGCGCTGCCCGAGCTGCCGCTCGACGGTTCGGGTATCGAAAACCTCGACGACGTCCGGCGCCCGAAGATCGAGAAGTTCAAGATCGGCCAGCAGGCCTTCACCGGGCTGCGCGGCTCGTACGGTGGCGTGCTGATGTTCGGCCTGGTCACCAGCCTGCCGTGGCTGGGCCTGCCGCTGATCAACCCGGTGTCGATCAGCGCGGGCGCGGCGTTCGCGGTGAAGACGATCCGCGACGAGGGCGGGATGCGCCTGCAGCGGCGCCAGGCCGTCGCCAAGCAGGCCGCGCAACGGCACGTCGACGACGTCTTCCTGCGCTACAGCAAGGAGTTCCGCGACGGGATCCGCGTCGTGCAGCGGCGGCTGCGCGACCACTTCACCGGGCTGGCCGAGGACCTCGCGGACGAGCTGACGCGCGAGCGCGAGACGATCATGGCCGGCACGGCCGAGCGCGAGCGCAAGACCGGGCACATCCGCCGGGAGATCGACCGCCTGGCCGGGCTGCACCAGCGCGCGGGCGAGCTCGGCACGATCGCCGGGCGGAAGCCGCGGGAGCTTTCGGCGTGACGCGGGACGTCCGCGACCTGCTGCACGCCGCGGCCGGGCTCTACCGCGACGACCCGCGGGCTTCGGCGGTCCTGCACGACTGCCTGAACCGGCTCGAGCAACCGCTGCGCGTCGGGTTCACCGGGGCGCCGTCGTCGGGGAAGACGACGCTCGCCGCCGCGCTGGGCGAATGGCCGACGCGCGCGCTGCGCGACCTCGTGCTGCTGGACGACCCCGGCCCGGCCGACGACCTCCCGGACGCGACGGTCCGGCTGGTGCGTCACCTCGAACCGGACGAGCTCGCGGCGGCGCACCCGCCGGGCGGCTCGGCGTTCGCGCGGCAGAGCGCGGTCAACTCGGTGCTGGTGCTCGCGCGCGCCGACGAGGTCGGCGCGGGCCGGATCGACGCGTTGCTGACCGCGAAGCAGCTGGCGCGCCGGGCCTGGCGCGAAGACCCGCTGTGCACGGGGTTCCTGGGCGTGATCGCCGTCGCGGGACAGCTGGCCTACGGCGGGCGGTCCCTGCGCGACGACGAGTTCGACCTCCTGGCGGCCTTCGCGGCGGTGCCGCGCGAAGAGCTGGAACGGCACGTGCTTTCGGTGGACTCGTTCACCGACCCGGCCTTCCCCGGGCCGATCCCGGTCGAGACGCGGCGGTCGCTGGTCGTGCGGTTCGGGATGTTCGGCGTCCGCCTGGCGCTGACGCTGATCCGCACCGGCTGCGACGACCGCGTCAAGCTGTCGGCGGAGCTGGTCCGCCGCAGCGGTCTCGGCGAGCTGCGGGACACCCTCGCCGGGTGTTTCGTGGCGCGGGCCGAGGCGCTGAAGGCCCGCACGGCCGTCATCCGGCTGGAAGCCCTGCTCGCCGCCCAGCCGCGCCCGGGCGGCGACCGGCTGGTGTCCCGGGTGGAGCGCTTCGCGGCGGCCGCGCACGACTTCCGTGAGCTGCGCCTGATCGCCGACATCCGCGGCGGCCGCACGGCGTTGTCCGGAGAACCGGCGGAGGAGGCGGTCCGGCTGCTCGGCGCCCAGGGCACAGCCCCGGCGGACCGCCTGAACCTGGAGCCGGACGCGGACCCGGGCGACATCTACGACGCGGGGCTGGACGCGCTGCGGCGGTGGCGGCACGAGGCCGAACGCCCGGACCGGCCCCACGCGGAGCGGACCGCGGCGCACGTAGTGGTGCGCTCGACCGAGGGCCTCCTGGCGCTGTTCGCCTGACCCGGCACTATTGACGGACGGGCGACCGCGACGCACCATAGACCGGTCTATGGTCCAGCGCCGGCCCAAGGGAGCACCCTGATGTCCGAAGACGTCCGCCCTCGCATCCGGCTGTTCGGCGAACTCTTGACGCATTGGGCGCGGGAACGCCCCGGCGACACCGCGCTGATCTTCGGCGACCGGCAGTGGACTTGGGCGGAGTTCGACGAGCGCGTCCGGCGGCTGTCCGGTGCCCTTGCGGCAGCCGGTGTCGGCCGCGGCGACCGCGTCGCGTTCGTCGACAAGAACCACCCCGCCTGCCTGGAGACGACGTTCGCGGCGGCCGGGATCGGGGCGGCCAACGCCGTGGTGAACTGGCGGCTTTCCGGCGACGAACTGGCCTACGTCCTCAACGATTCGGGCGCGAAGGTCGTTTTCGTCGGCGCTGAACTGTTCTCCGTGCTCGAAGCGATCCGCGACCGGCTGCCGGCCCTCGAGCGCGTGGTGGTCGTCGACGAGTACGAGTCCTTTCTCGCCGGTGCCGAGCCGCACACCGAGTCCGGGCTCGACGAGGACGACGGCGTCCTGATCATGTACACCAGCGGCACCACCGGTTTCCCGAAGGGCGCGGTGCTCACCCACCGCAGCGTCATCGCGCACGGCCTCGCCGCGGGCACCGCCTTCCCGATCGGCCCGGGTGACGTCAACCTCGTCGCGATGCCGCTGTTCCACGTCGGCGGCAGCTGCTACGCCGTTTCCGGGTTCCTGTACGGCGAACCGTCCTACCTGACGCGCGAGCCGGACGCGGCGTCGTTGTTCGCGGCGCTGCAGGCCGGGATCACGCACGCGTTCCTGGTGCCCGCCGTGGTCGCCGGGATCGCGCAGGCCGGCGAAGCCGCGCTCAAGGCGTTCTCCCGGCTGAAGTACCTCTGCTACGGCGCTTCGCCGATGCCGCTCCCGTTGCTGCGCACGGTGCTCGCGGCCTGGCCGGACGTCCGGTTCGCGCAGGTCTACGGCATGACCGAGCTGTCCGGCGCGGTCACCGCGCTCGACCCGGAGGCGCACCGGGACACTTCGCGCCCCGAGCGGCTGGCGTCGGCGGGCACCGCACTGTCCGGTGTGGACATCCGGATCGTCGACCCGGTGACCCTCGAAGACAGTGCCACCGGCGAGGTCTGGATCCGCACCGAGCAGCGGATGTCCGGCTACCTCGGCAAGCCCGAGGCGACCGCGGAGACCATCGTGGACGGCTGGGTGCGCACCGGCGACGTCGGCCGCCTCGACGACGGCGGGTTCCTGTTCCTCGAGGACCGCGTCAAGGACATGATCATCACCGGCGGCGAGAACGTCTACTCGCCGGAGGTCGAGCGCGTCGTCGCGGAGTTCCCCGGCGTGGCCGAGGTGGCGGTGATCGGCGTGCCGGACGACCGCTGGGGCGAGCAGGTCAAGGCCGTCGTCGCGGGCGACCAGCTCGACGCCGACAAGCTCATGGAGTTCTGCCGCGAGCGGCTGGCCCACTACAAGTGCCCGCGCAGCGTCGACGTCGTGGAAGCGTTGCCGCGCAACGCGACCGGCAAGATCCTCAAGCGCTCGCTGCGCGAACCGTACTGGCGGGACCGGGACCGGAACGTCTGATGCCTTCGGTGACGCGGCAGGCGTACTTCGCGGCCGCGCTGGACGTGCTGGCGGAACACGGGTTCACCGAGCTGAACGTCGGCCGGCTGTGCCGCGACCTCGGCGTGACGAGCGGGTCGTTCTACCACCACTTCGGCGGCTGGCCGGGCTTCGTGGACCAGCTCCTGGACCACTGGGAGAACCGTCAGGTGCTCATCCTGCGCGAACGGAACTTCGGCAGCGGCGGCCCGTCGGCGGATTTCGCCGCGCTGATGGACCTGACGCTGGGGCTGCCGCACGAGGCCGAGGCCGCCATCCGCGCGTGGGCGGCGAACGACGAAACCGTGCGGGCGGCGCAGAAACGCGTCGACTCCGCACGGCTGCGGACGGTCGGCAGTGCGGTCAAGGGCCTAGTCGGCGACCGCGACCTCGCGCGGACGCTGACGTCCCTGGGCATGGCGATGCTGGTGGGACACCAGCAGCTGGCGTCGGCGGGGGAGCACAGCGAGCTGGCGACCCTGCTGGCCGAGTACACGCGGCTGGTGCACGCCCGGGCCTCGTGAGTGAGAAACAGTGTTCTAACACTGTTTCTCACTCACGACCTCTTCAGGCGTTGCCGAGGATCCGGCTCACCGCGATCTCCAGGACCACCCGCTGCGGGTTCGGCTTGGGCTGCCGGTAGCGGACGGCGTAGCGGTTTTCCGCGTCGCGCACCGACTCAGGGTCGTCGCGCAGCACCGCGCGTCCCTCCAAAGTGGACCACTTCGGGCCTTCCAGCTGGCAGACCGCGACCGGGACGCCCTCGGTGCCCGCGGCCCGGATCAGCCGGGCCTTGACCGACGTGTCGAACGTGATCACGCGGGCGAGCCCGGCGTCGAAGTCCACGGTCACGCCGACCGCGACGACGTGGGGGGTGCCGTCCGGCCGGACCGTCGTCAGGGTGGCCAGCCGGCGTTCGGTCCAGAAGGCGCGAAAGTCCGCGCCGCGGTCGATCATCATGCGGTCCACGCTAGTCCGTCCGGGTGTGCGGGTGGTGGGTGAGACCACTCACGGTCATTGTAAGGAAAGTTTCCTAACGGTCTTGACCTGGTCTTGAACCTTCTGTCACGCTCTGATCGCCGTCGCCGCAGCCAACGATGTCTGTCCGGAGGACTGATGAAGAGAACCATCCGCGCGGTGGTGGCCACGGCCGCGCTGGCCGCCGGGCTGCTGAGCGTGCCCGCGACCGCGTCCGCGGCCGGTACCCCGTACGTACCCGGGACCCTGCGGCCGTCCGTCTCGCAGGCCACGCAGGACCAGGCGCTGCAGAAGTACTACGACTTCTGGAAGAAGAACTTCCTCACCACCAAGTGCGGCAGCGGCACGTACGCCGTGCTGTCCAAGGACGCCGACCACTCCTTCGTCGCCGAAGGGGAGGGGTACGGCCTGACGATCTCGGCCATGATGGCCGACAAGGACACGCAGGCCCGCTCGATCGTCGACGGGATCCTGAAGTTCGTGAAGGCCCACCCGTCGGTCAACAACAAGGACCTGCACGCGGCCGAGCAGGACTCGAACTGCAAGAGCGTCAACGGCAGCGACTCCGCCACCGACGGCGACCTCGAAATCGCGTACGGCCTGCTGATCGCGGACAAGAAGTGGGGCAGCACGGGCTCGGTGAACTACAAGGCCGAGGCCGTCCGGATCATCAACGCGATCAAGAAGAGCGAAGTCAACAACAGCACGAAGTTCACGCTGCTGGGCGACTGGGGCAACGACGCGGAGTACAAGAACAGCTCGCGTTCGTCGGACTGGATGCCGGGGCACCTGCGCGCGTTCGCGAAGGCGACCGGCGACAGCTTCTGGGACTCGGTGCGGACGCGTTCGGAGACCGCGGTGAGCCAGTTGCAATCGCAGTACGCGCCGAACACGGGGCTGCTGCCGGACTTCGTGGTCACCACGAACTCGACGCCGAAGCCGGCGCCGGCGGACTTCCTCGAGGGCCCGTACGACGGCAAGTACAGCTGGAACGCCTGCCGCGACCCGTGGCGCCTCGGCGCGGACGCGATCTCGGCGTCCGGCAGCGCGGCGACCGCGCAGGTCCGCAAGATGAACACGTGGATCAAGTCCGCGACGGGCAGCGACCCGGCGAAGATCCAGAGCGGCTACTCGCTGTCGGGTTCGAAGACGGAGAGCGGCCAGCACCCGTGCTTCACCGCGCCGTTCGCGGTGGCGGCGATGACGGACCCGGGCAGCCAGGCGTGGCTGGACAAGCTGTGGACGTCGATCTCGTCGTGGTCCCCGGACGCGACGGACTACTACGGGACCGGGATCACGGTGCAGGTGCTGCTGATCCTGTCCGGCAACTACGTGGCCGCTTAGGTCTCGGGTCGTCCCGCGCCCGGAATTCGGGTGCGGGACGACTGCCTGGGGGGTGAGACTGGCGGCATGACCGGTCACCCGCGCAGTGTCGAGGAGCTGACCCGCGCCCTCGACGCGGGGAAGCGGTTCAAGTACGTCTGCTTCTGGGGCCACCGCCCGCCCCGCGGCGGCGGAGTCGGCGCCGGGTGCTTCAGCCAGTGGTGGCCGGCGCCGTTCGTGGTCGGCGACGTGCGCTTCGCCACCGCCGAGCACTACATGATGTGGCGCAAGGCCCGTCTCTTCGGCGACGAAGAGGTGGCCGCGCAGGTGCTGACCGCGGTGCACCCGAAGCAGGCCAAGGACTTCGGCCGCCGGGTCCGCGGGTTCGACGAGGAAACCTGGGTGGCGCACCGGTACGCCATCGTGACCGAGGGGAGTGCGGCGAAGTTCGCCCAGCACCCCTCGCTGCGGCGGTACCTGGTGGGGACCGGCGCGCGGGTGCTGGTCGAGGCGAGCCCGGTCGATCGGGTGTGGGGGATCGGCATGTCGGCGGACGACCCGCGGGCCGAGAAGCCTCGAGCCTGGCGGGGACTCAACCTGCTCGGCTTCGCCCTCGCCGAGGTCCGGGCTCAGCTCGGCTCAGGCGACGGCCTTCAGCC
The DNA here is from genome assembly GCF_040682155.1 of Amycolatopsis sp. NPDC051371. Taxonomy (NCBI): domain Bacteria; kingdom Bacillati; phylum Actinomycetota; class Actinomycetes; order Pseudonocardiales; family Pseudonocardiaceae; genus Amycolatopsis; species Amycolatopsis sp. NPDC051371. The sequence continues at coordinate 17,140 of NZ_JBFBAG010000040.1, read as the reverse complement.
GGGTTCGCGAAGGGGGAGGCCGGCCGCGCGGTAGATCTCGTCGATCACGGTCATCGTCTCGACCGCGTCGGCCGCCGAGGTCTTCACCGGTTCGCCTCGCAGGACCGCCGCCGCGAACGCGTCCAGTTGGTACGCATACGAAGCCCGGCGAGGAAACTTCTCCGTCCGGCGGGAACCGGAAGTCCGCACGGAGAACCGGTGGTACGCCTGCGGCATCAGCGGGTTGAAGACGCTGAGCGAGCCCTTCGACCCGATCACCTTCGCACTGATCTTCAGTACCGACGACGACCACATCGAACACTCGATCCGGCCGGTGTGGCCCGACGGGTACCGCAGTTCCGCCGTCATCGCCCGATCGACACCGGGAGAACGCAGCTTCGCAGCCGCCGAGACGACCGACGGCGTCTCGCCGCCTCCGAAGGTCCGGGCCATGTGGACCGCGTAGCAACCCGCGTCCATCGTCGCGCCGCCCGCCAGGGCGTAGTCGTAGCGGATGTCCGAGAACTTCGGCAGCGGGAAGCACAACGCTGTCTCGACGCGCTCCAGCGTGCCCAGCTCGCCGGACGCGACAATCTCCTCCACTCGCAGCGCCAGCGGGTGGTAGCGGTAGTGGAACGCCTCCATCACGACGCGGCCGGACTCGGCGGCCAAGCCGGCGATCTCCCGCGCCTCCGCCGCGTTGGCCGTGAACGGTTTCTCGCACAGCACGTGCTTGCCCGCTTCCAGTGCCGCCCGCGTCCACCGGCCGTGGAGGCCGTTCGGGAGTGGGTTGTACACGGCGTCGATGTCCGGATCCGCCAAAAGCGCTTCATACGACCCATGTGCGGAAGGGATGCCGTGCCGGGTCGCAAACGTTTGCGCGCGATCGAGGGAGCGTGCGGCGACCGCCGTCACGGAGACGGAAGAGTTCGAAGAAGCGGGCTTGACCAGGGCAGCGGGGGCGATGCGAGCCGCCCCGAGGATGCCGATCCGCAGGCTCATCCGCGCAAGCTAGCACCGAACCAGATTTCAACAGGCAGTTGACCTCTTCAACAACGAGTTGTACCGTTCCGGCCAGCCGAACAGTGGAGGTCCGTTATGTCCCGTTGTCGTGCCGCACAGGCAGTGCTGCTCGCGAGCTTGGCCGTCCTGGTGACGGCCTGCGGTGGTGGTCCGGACGGCGCGGGCGGGACGTCGCAGGCCCCCGGCGCGCCCGCGTCCGGCATCCCGGACACCGCGGCGATCGTCCAGGGCGTGCAGAAGGACGCCCAGCTCAACGCGGCTTTGCCGGCGAACGTCAAGCAGGCGGGCGTGCTGCACCTGGCGTCGAACCTGCAGTCCGCGCCCAACAACTTCTACGCCGCCGACGGCAAGACCCCGATCGGCTACGAGGTCGACCTCGCCAAGGCCATCGCCGCCAAGCTCGGCGTCACCGTGACCCACCAGGACATGGCGTTCGGCTCGCTGATCACCAGCCTCCAGTCCGGCCGCATCGACCTGACCATGGCCGGCATGAACGACACCAAGGCCCGCCAGGCGCAGATCGACTTCGTCGACTACTTCACCTCGGGCATCACGATCATGATCCGCAAGGGCAACCCGGACGGCATCACCGGACCGGACACGCTCTGCGGCAAGAGCGTCGCCGTCGTGCAGGGCACCAGCCACCAGAAGTTCGCCGAAGCGCAGAGCACGAAGTGCACGCAGGCCGGCAAGCCCGCGCTGAACGTCACCGCGACCGACAGCGACAACCAGAACCAGAACCAGCTGCGCACCGGCCGCGTCGCCGCGATCCTCAACGACCTGCCCAGCGCCGTCTACATCTCGCGAACCGCCGGGGACGGCAAGTTCTTCGAGGTCGTCCCGGGCGAGCCGATCGAGGGCGGGCCGTACGGCATCGGCGTCAACAAGCAGAACAAGCCGCTCACGGAATCCGTGCAGAAGGCGCTGCAGGCGCTGATCACCGACGGCACCTACGGCAAGATCCTGCAGGCCTGGGGCGTCGAGCAGGGCGCGATCAAGGAGGCCGCGGTCAATGGCGGAAGCTGAACCGCTCCCGATCGTCCGGTTGAGGCACTGGGGTCGCTGGGTCGCCGCCGCGATCATCCTGGCCCTGCTCGTGCTGCTGGGCATCGCCCTCGGCAACGCGCAGATCGAGTGGAGCCAGGTCCCGGACTTCGTCTTCTTCAAAGTGATGGCGACCGGCCTGCTCAACACCGTCGTGCTGGCCGTGCTGTCGCAGGCCGTCGCGATCGTGCTGGGCATCGTCATCGCCCTGCTGCGCCGCAGCGCCAACCCGGTCGCCCGGTGGTTCGCCGCCGGTTACATCTGGATCTTCCGCGGCCTGCCGGTGCTGCTGCAGATCCTCCTTTGGTACAACCTGGCGCTCGTCTTCCCGGTGATCGACATCCCGTTCCTGGTCCACGAGCAGACGAACGTGCTGATCAGCGCGTTCACCGCCGCGTTCCTCGGCCTGGCGCTCAACGAAAGCGCGTACATGGCCGAGATCGTCCGCGCCGGGCTGAACAGCGTCGACAGCGGGCAGACCGAGGCGGCCAAGTCGATCGGCATGACGCCGGCCGCGACGCTGCGCCGGGTCGTGCTGCCGCAGGCCATGCGCGTGATCATCCCGCCGACCGGCAACGACTTCATCAACATGCTCAAGGGCACGTCGATGGCGTCGGTGATCGGCGTGACCGAGCTGATCCACGCGGCCAACAACATTTCGTCGAACAACCTGCTGGTCATGGAGACGCTGCTGGCCGCGGCCGTCTGGTACATGGTCGTGGTGACCGTCGCCGGGGTCGGCCAGCACTACCTGGAACGCTCGTTCGGGCAAGCCGACCGCGGGCCGCTGTCCCGCGCCGGCAAGGCGTTGCGCGGCGTGCCGCTGGTGAGGAGTGCCCGTGTCTGAGCCGTTGTTGCGCGCGGTCGGCGTCCGGAAGTCCTACGGCCACTCCGAAGTCCTCGGCGGCATCGACCTCGAAGTCCACAAGGGACAGGTCGTCTGCCTGCTCGGGCCGTCCGGGGCCGGGAAGAGCACGTTCCTGCGCTGCATCAACCACCTGGAGACCGTCGACGCCGGCCAGATCTGGGTCGACGGCGAGGCGATCGGCTTCCGCCAACGCGGCGGGAAGCTGTACGAGCTGCGCGAACGCGACGTCGCCCGTCAGCGCCGGGACATCGGCATGGTGTTCCAGCGGTTCAACCTGTTCGCGCACCGGACGGCGCTGGAGAACGTCGTCGAAGGCCCGATCCGGGTACTCGGCCTCAAAGCCGACGAGGCGCGCAAGCAGGGCCTGGAACTGCTCGACCGCGTCGGCCTCGCGCACCGCGGTGACGCCTACCCGGCGCAGCTGTCCGGCGGGCAGCAGCAGCGCGTCGCGATCGCGCGGTCGCTGGCGATGAAACCGAAGTTGATGCTGTTCGACGAGCCGACGTCGGCGCTGGACCCGGAGCTGGTCGGGGAGGTGCTCGAAGTGATGAGTACGTTGGCGGGGGAGGGGATGACGATGGTCGTCGTGACGCACGAGATGAGCTTCGCCGCGGAGGCCGCCGACGAGGTGGTGTTCCTGGCCGACGGCGTCGTCGTGGAAACCGGGCCGCCGTCCGAGGTGCTGAGCGCGCCGAAGCACGAGCGGACCCGGCAGTTCCTGGCGAGGATCCTCGCGTGACGCGGATTTCGCCCCGGTACCTGCTCCAGTTCGACGAGCCCGCCGGCTACCTCGACTTCGCCCGGTTCGGGCCGCCGTCGCACGCGGTGCTCGACACGACGGCCGCGCTGCTCGACCAGGCCACGACGGCCGGTCCGTCCACTGTGGACGAATTGATGCGGCAGGAGATCCGGGCCAAGGCGGCCGCCGCGCGGCTGTCCGGCTCGGACACCGACCACACGGTCCTGCTGCCCAACACCAGCCTCGGGTTGTTCCAGGCCGCCTTCCACAGCAGCGGTGACGTCCTGGTGTCGGCCGCGGAGTTCCCCGCCAACACCTACCCGTGGGCGCGCGCCGAACAGGCCGGACGGCTGCGCGTGCGTCGCCTGACCGGCGGTTACGTGACGCCTGAGAGGGTCGCCGAGGCGTTGACGCCGGAGATCACGACGGTCAGCGTCAGCGCCGTCGACTTCCGCACCGGCTTCCGCGCCGACCTCGCGGGCCTGCGCGACGTCGTCGGCGACCGGCTGCTGGTCGTCGACGGCATCCAGGGCTTCGGCGTGGTCGAGGAGCCGTGGGAGGTCGCCGACGTCCTGGTCGTCGGCGGGCAGAAGTGGCTGCGCGCGGGCTGGGGAACCGGCTTCGCGGTGCTGTCGGACCGGGCCTTGGAACGGATGGACCCCGTGCTGTCGGGCTGGACCGGCGCGCGTGACCCCGGCCTGTTCGACGACGAGATCCACCCGCCGGACGCCACCGCCCAGGCCTGGTCGATCTCCAACCTCAGCCCGATCACGTCCGGCGCGTTCGCCGAGGCCCTGGAGCTGGTCGAGGACGCCGGCGTCGGTGCCATCGCGGCGCGGATCGCCGACCGGATCGGGTCCTTCGAGGAGGTGCTCGCGTCGTGCGGCGCCGAGGTCGTGTCGGCGACCGAGCGGCGTGCGGGGATCCTGGCGTTCACCCTGCCCGGCCACCCCGCCGAGCAGGTCGGCGCGGCGCTGGCCACCGCGGGGATCGCGGCGACCGTGCGTCCGGAGCACGTCCGGCTTTCGCCGCACGCGTCGACGCCGGCGGCCGCCGCGGATTTGCTCCGCGAAGCGTTGGAGACGCTGACCAAGCCCCGTGAACCGCTGCTCGTCCCGGCCGCGGGCGCGACGACGCACGAGGTGCTGACCGCGCTGGTGCCGGCGATCCCGGGCCTCGCGGCGATGCTCGGGCCGGGCAACGAGGTCCTGCTGCACGACCTGACCCGGCTGCCGGACTCGATCGTCGCCATCGCGGGCGACCTGACCGGCCGCAACGTCGGCGGCCCGATGACCGACCTGCTGCTCGGCCTGGTCCGCCGCGGCACGACCCAGGACCTGACGAACTACCGCACGCACGGCCCGGACGGCCGCGCGATCCGGTCGTCCACGCTGTTCCTGCGCGACGCCGACGGGGTCGCGGTCGGCTGCCTGTGCGTCAACAGCGTCGACGCGTCGGCTTCGGCGGGCGGCAACGGCGAGCCGGAGACTTTCCCACCGGACGTCGACAGCCTGCAACGGTTCCTCGTCGACCGCGCGGTGACCAAGGCCGGGATCCCGGTGGACCTCATGAAGAAGCGGCACAAGGCGGCGGTGGTCCGGGAGCTCGACGAAGCCGGTTATTTCCTCATCAAGGACGCGGTCGACCACCTGGCCGGCCGCCTCGACGTCACGCGCTACACGATCTACAACTACCTCAACGAGATCCGTGCCTGATCGGGGCCTTGTCCACGCTCGTTCCGGAGCGCACCATGGCGCGCATGACCAAATCGGACACGCGGCGGGCGGTGCTTCGCATCGAAGCGGCGGACGCCGACGCCGAGGAGCTCGACCGGCTCGCCCGTCGCCTGCGGGCGGAGCTGGGCGAGCTCGACGTCGACCTGCGGGCGGTGCCGGGCGAGGCCCCGGACGGCGCTAAGGCGGCGGACCCGGTGACGGTCGGTTCGCTGATGGTGGCGTTCAGCGCGGCCGGCGGCGTGTTCCCCGGCCTGGTCGAGACGCTGAAGGACTGGCTCGGCCGCCAGGCGGGCAAGCACCGGATCAAGGTGACGGTCGACGGGGACACCGTCGAGCTGGAGCGGGCGACGTCCGCCGAGCGGCAGCAGCTGATCGAGGCGTTCGTCCGGCGGCACGGCTAGCGCTGTCGAAATGGCGGTCTCCCGTCCGACGCGTTGACGACACGGTCAACGGACCTCGGAGGGAACCACCATGAGCAAGGTGATCGCCGACATCTCGATGTCGCTCGACGGATACGTCACCGCCCCCGGCGCGGACGAGGCGCACGGCCTCGGCGTCGACGGCGAGGCGATCCACGCGTGGGTGCTGGAGGAGCCGCGGTCCGCGATCGACGACGAGGTGCTGAGCCGCAGCTTCGAGCAGACCGGCGCGGTGGTGCTGGGCCGCCGGCTGTTCGACGTGGTGGACGGCCCGCACGGCTGGGACGACGGCGTCGGCTACGGGTACGACCAGGACCAGTCGGTGGCGCCGCCGTGCTTCGTCGTCACCCACGCGAAGCCCGCCCGGGTGCGGCTCACGTCCCGCTTCCGGTTCGTGACCGACGGGGTGGCGGCCGCGATCGACCAGGCCCGGGCGGCCGCGGGTGACAAGGACGTGGTGGTCATGGGCGGCGCGAACGTCGTCGACCAGAGCCTGGCGGAGGGACTGGTCGACGAGCTGCGCATCCACCTCTCCCCGCTGGTGCTGGGCGGCGGGACGCGGTTGTTCGAGCTGGTCGGCCGGACGGCGCTGGTCCAGCGGTCGGTGACGGAGTCACCGCGGGCGACGCACCTCACCTACGAGGTGGTCCGGGGCTGAGGGCCGCCGAGGCACCGTCGTCCAAAGAGGACTGGACCGCCGGTCCGATTTCCGCCTTTCGTAGGGCATTCGCGCCCGGCCACCCGTTTGCCGTCCCCGGTGGACGTGCGCGGGGCTAGGGTTCAGCCGCTCGAAGCTGAAGCCGAAAGGGAGAAAACAGTGAGACGTGCCCTTTTCGCCACTGTGGCCGCCGCCGCGGTGGCGTCCGCGCTCGTGGCCGCCCCGGCCGCGACCGCCGCGCCCGCGAGCCAGGCGTCGATCGCCTGGGGGGCCTGCACCGACCCGACGCTCGTCGCCGCCGGCGCCGAATGCGGGTACCTGGGGGTGCCGCTCGACTACTCGAAGCCCCGCGGCGAGCAGGTCCAGCTCGCTGTCAGCCGCGTCAAGCACAAGGTCGCGGACGCGCAGTACCAGGGCGTCATGCTGACCAACCCGGGCGGCCCCGGCGGCTCCGGCCTGCTGCTGGCGACGCGCGGTCCGCGGGTGCCCAACCACGCCGGCGACGCCTACGACTGGATCGGCTTCGACCCGCGCGGCGTCGGTTCCAGCAAGCCCGCGCTGAGCTGCGACCCGAACTACATGGACTACAACCGGCCGCAGTACGTGCCGTTCACCCCGCAGCTGGAGAAGACCTGGCTGAACCGCGCCAAGGGCTACGCCGAGGACTGCGCGAAGAACAACTCCAAAGCCCTGCTGGAGAACATGAAGACGACCGACACGGTCAAGGACATGGACTCCATCCGCAAGGCGCTCGGCCAGAAGCAGCTGAACTTCTACGGCTACTCCTACGGCACCTACCTCGGCCAGGTGTACGGCTCGCTGTTCCCGCAGAACGTGCGCCGGATGGTGCTCGACTCGACCGTCGACCCCCGCGGCGTCTGGTACGGCGACAACCTCAACCAGGACGTCGCCTTCGACAAGAACATCCTCATCTGGTTCGGCTGGCTCGCCCAGCACGACGACGTCTACCACCTCGGCAAGACCCAGTCCGCGGTGCAGCGCGTGGTCAACGAGCAGCTGCTCAAAGCGCAGTTCAACCCCGCGGGCGGCGTGATCGGCCCGGACGAGATCCTCGACGTCATCCAGCAGGCCTCGTACTACCAGCTCCGGTGGACGCTCCTGGGCGACGCGCTTTCGCGGTTCGTCAACCAGGGCGACTGGCAGAACTGGAAGTCGCTGTTCGAGGCGTTCGGCGGCCGCGGCGACGACAACGGCTACGCGGTCTACCTGGCCGTCCAGTGCTCCGACGTCCAGTGGCCGCAGAGCTGGAACCAGTGGAAGATCGACAACTGGAAGACGTTCACCAAGGCGCCGTACTTCACCTGGCAGAACGCCTGGTTCAACGCCCCGTGCCTGTACTGGCCCGTGTCATCGGGGCTTCCGACCAAGATCGACGGTGGCGGGGTCAAGAGCGTCCTGATGATCGACGAGACGCTCGACGCGGCGACGCCGTTCCCGGGCAGCCTCGAGGTCCGCAGCCGCTTCCCGGGCGCGTCGCTGATCTCGGAGCCCGGCGGCACGAGCCACGCGATCACCCCGCGCGGCAACGCGTGCGTGGACAACAAGATCGCGGACTACCTGGCGACGGGCGCGCTCCCGGCCCGCAAGCCGGGCCGCACGGCCGACGTCGAGTGCGCGCCGCTGCCCCAGCCGACGCCCCCGGCGCCGACCGCGGCGAAGGCTGATCTGGGTGCTACTCAGGGGTTGGTCGCCGGGCGGTTCACCGGCTGACCTGCGGAAACCCGTGACGGACGGGGTGTCGGGCACTGAGCCCGGCACCCCGTTTCGCGTGGTCACCTCATGCGCCCCAATGTGGCGTTGGGTGCGTGGGACGCACCGAACGCCACATTGGGTGCGTGGGACGCACCGAACGCCACATTGGGTGCGGTGAGACGCGCCGACCGCGGTTCGGGGGCTTCCCGGCGGGCCCCACGTCTTGAATGAGTCATTCAGGACCTCCTGCGCCCTGAATGACTCATTCAAGACTTCCGCGCCGGACTCCCGGCACTCTCCACCACCGTGGGCTTTGAATCTACGCGGAGTTTGTGTTACAAAGTTCGTAGCGACTTTGCACCGCAAAGTCCACGAACGAGAGGAGAGCGCCATGACTGGGGGACCGGCGTTCGCGCTCCACGGGCTGACCAAACGGTTCGGCCGGGTCACCGCCGTCGACGGGGTGTCCGTCGAGGTCGCGCAGGGCCAGATCGTCGCGCTGCTCGGGCCGAACGGCGCGGGCAAGTCGACCACCGTCGACATGCTGCTCGGGCTGACCAAGCCCGACGCGGGGGAGGTCACCGTCGCCGGGGGCACCCCGCGCGAGGCCGTCGACCGGGGGCTCGTCGGCGCCATGATGCAGAACGGCGCCCTGCTGCCGGACGTCACCGTCGGCGAGATCGTCGGCCTGGTCGTCTCGACGCACGCCAAGCCGCTGCCCGCGGACGAGGTGATTGCCCGGGCCGGGCTCCAGAACCTCGTGAAGCGCCGTTGCGGCAAGCTCTCCGGCGGCGAACGGCAGCGCGTCCGGTTCGCCCTCGCGCTGGCCGGCGATCCGCAGCTGCTGGTGCTCGACGAGCCCACCGCCGCGATGGACGTCGACGGCAGGCGCGCCTTCTGGGGCGCCATCCGCGAGTTCGCCGCCACCGGCCGGACCGTGCTGTTCGCGACGCACTACCTCGCCGAGGCCGAGGACTACGCCGACCGCGTCGTGCTGATGCGCCACGGCGGCGTCGTCGCCGACGGCCCGGTCGCCGAGGTCCGGGCCGCCGTGTCCGGGCGGGTGCTCAAGGCCGTCGTGCCGGACGCCACCGAAACCGACCTGGCGGACCTGCCGGGCGTCACGACGGTGCAGCTGCGCGCCGGTCGCGCCGAGCTCGCTTGCGCCGACTCCGACGCCGCCATCCGCGCGTTGCTCGCGAAGTACCCGCGGGCCGCCGACATCGAAATCACCGCGCTGGGCCTCGAAGAGGCCTTCCTGGCGCTCACCGCCGACGAGACCGAAGGGGCAGCGGCGTGAACACGACCTACCTGAGCCTGGAGATCAAGCGGATCGTCCGCAGTCCCCAGTTCACGATCTTCACCATCGGCATGCCGGTGGCCATGTTCCTGCTGTTCGGGTCGATCTTCGGCAAGCTCATTGCGCCGAACGGACTGCCCGCCGACGTCCAGACCATGATCAACCTCGCCGCGTACGGCGCCAGCGGCGGCGCGCTGTTCACCGGCACCCGCGTGGCGCAGGAGCGCACCGACGGCTGGCAGCGGCAGCTGCGCCTGACGCCGATGCGCGGCCCCGGCTACCTCGTCGTCAAGGTCATCTCGGCGATGGCGGTCGCGCTGCCGGTGCTCGTCGTGGTGTTCCTGGCGGGCCTCGCCGTCGGGGTGCAGATGACCGCCGCCCAGTGGGGTCTGGTGCTGGTGTCGCTGTGGGTCGGCGTGCTCCCGTTCGCCGTGCTGGGCCTGGCCATCGGCCTGTTCGGCAAGGGGGACACCGTCGGCGCCGTCACCGGCGCGCTGATGATGCCGCTGGGCATGCTCGGCGGCCTGTGGATCCCGCTCTACGTCCTCCCGGACTGGATGGCGACGCTGGCGCACTTCTTCCCGACGTACTGGCTCGGCCGGCTCGGGCTCGAACCGCTGGCCCACGCCGGCGGGCTGGGTCTCGCGGTGCTCGTGCTCGCGGGCTGGCTGGTCGTCCCGGCACTGGTCGTGGTGCGCCGGTTCCGGCTGGACACGGCGCGGCTGTGAATGCGTGTTAACTTCCGTGCGGTACTGAGGGGTCTGCGCGGGCGGAGGGTGAGACAGGTGGACGACGAACCGTTGTCGGCGGAGGAGTCGCTGAACCTGATCGCCCAGCAGAACCGGCGGACCCGCCGGGAACTGGGCGGGGGCCCCGCGCGCATGCTCGCGGCGTGGGCCCTCGCCTGGATCGTCGGCTGGGGCTTCACGTACTTCGCGACGCAGACCGAGGGCATTCCCGGCTGGGTCGGTGGTGTGGTCGTGGCGGTGCTGTTCGTCGCGGCGATGGCCTACACCGGCTACGTCAGCGCCCGGGCCGGGCGGGGGATCCGCGGCCCGTCCAAGACGGTCGGCGCGATGTACGGCTACAGCTGGGCGCTCTCCTCGATCGGGCTGAGCGTCATCGACATCCGGATCACGCAGTTCGGCACGCTGACCTCCGACCAGGTGTCCCTGCTGTGGTCGGGCACGTGGCTGCTGCTCACCGGTGTCCAGTACCTCGCGGGCGGCATGCTCTGGCAGGACAAGCTGATGTACGGGCTCGGCGCGTGGATGATCGTCTCCGCCGGGCTCAGCGTGCTGGTCGGGTTCCCGGCCAACTTCCTGGTCCTGGCGGTCTGCGGCGGCGGCGGGTTCTTGCTGGGCGCGATCGTGTACTTCGTGCGCGAGAAGTCCGGCCGCCGATGAGCGAACTGCCGCAGCTCGACCCGGTCATCCACGCCCAGGCGCGGCTGCGGGTCACGGTCGCGCTCGCCGGGCTGCACACCGGCGACCAGATCACCTTCCCTCGGCTGCAGCAGCTCCTGGACATGACCGCCGGCAACCTTTCGACGCACCTGCGCAAGCTCGAGGACGCCGAGTACGTCGAGATCACCAAGGCGTACGAGCACCGTACGCCGGTCACGCTGGTCCGGCTGACCGCGGCCGGGCGCGCGGCGTTCGAGAGCTACACCCAGGCGCTGCACCAGCTGCTGGACGCCACCGGCGGGGACTGACGTGGCCCGCTGGGTGATCCACCTCGACCTGGACGCCTTCTACGCGTCGGCCGAGCAGCTCACCCGCCCGACGCTGGCCGGGCGCCCGGTGCTCGTCGGCGGCACCGGGCCACGCGGCGTCGTCGCGGGCGCGAGCTACGAGTCGCGGGCCTTCGGCATCAAGTCGGCGATGCCGATGGCGCAGGCCCGGCGGCTGCTCCCGGCGAACGGCGTGATCGTGCCGCCGCGGTTCCGCGTGTACGAGCGGCTCAGCCAGGAGGTGTTCGCCGTCGTCACGTCGGTGGCTCCGCTGCTGGAGAAGATCTCCCTCGACGAGGCCTTCGCCGAACCACCGGCGTTGGCGGGCGCGTCGGTCGAAGAGGTGACTTCTTTTTGCGCCTCCCTGCGGGCTCGCATCCGCGCGGAGACGGGCTTGGTGGCGTCGATCGGCGCGGGCAACGGCAAGCAGATCGCCAAGATCGCCTCGGACGAAGCCAAGCCGGACGGCCTGCTCGTCGTGCCGCAGGGCACCGAACGCGAGTTCCTCGCGCCGCTGCCGGTGCGCGCGCTGTGGGGGATCGGGCCGGTGGCCGAGGGGAAGCTGCGGTTCATCGGCGTCCAGACGCTCGGGCAGCTGGCGGCCCTGTCCGAACAGGACGCGGCGGCCACGCTGGGCGGCGTGGTCGGCCGCGACCTGCGCCGGCTCGCGACCGGCTTCGACGACCGCCCGGTGGCCGACCGCGGCGAGACGAAGCAGGTCAGCGCGGAAACGACGTTCGACACGGACATCAAGGACCTGGCCTCGTTGCGGGCGGAGGTCCGGCGCATCGCGGTGGGGGCGCACAAGCGGCTGGTCAAGGCCGAGCGCGTGGCCCGCACGGTGGTGATCAAGCTGCGGCACACCGACATGCACACGGTGACCCGCTCGGAGACGATCTCCGCCCCGACGGACGACTTGGCGGAGCTGTCAGCGGTGGCGGAACGGCTGCTGCTCGACCCGGCGGAGTTCGGCGGCATCCGGCTGGCCGGGGTGGCCTACAGCGGGCTGTCGGTGCCCCACCAGGACGCGCTGTTCAGCCTGGCGGCCCCTTCGGCGGCCCCGGCGTCGACGGTGGTTTCTTCCGCGCCGGCGCCGGTGGCGCCACCTTCCGAGTGGCGCCAGGGCGATGACGTGGTCCACGAGGAGTTCGGCACGGGCTGGGTCCAGGGGGCAGGCCACGGCCGCGTGACGGTCCGCTTCGAGCACCGCACTTCGGGCCCGGGCGCGGCTCGCACGTTCCCCCAGACCGACCCGGCCCTCACGCGCGGCGACCCCGCCGACTGTCTGAAGTGAAGCGCCCCAATGTGGCCTTGGTTGCGTTCAACGCACCCAAGGGGCCCTTCGGTGCGTTGAACGCACCGAAGGCCACATTGGGGCGCTTGGGTCCTACTCGGCCGAGCAACCCTGGAGCTTGGCCACTTCCTGGCCTGCCAGGAGGAACGCGCCCACGCCGTAGGCCGCGGTGTCGGAGACCTTGGCCGTTGCCGGGCGGTCGCCGACCGGCTGGACGTAGCCGACCTTGCCGTCCGTCTGCAACGCCTTCGTCGACAATGCCGTCCACGCCTTGTCGACCACCGGGCGGAACCGCGATGCGGGAAGGATGCCCGCCGAGATGCCCCAGCCGATGCCGAACGTGAAGAACGCCGTGCCGCTCGTCTCCGGGCCGCCGTGGTCCCACGGGTTCAGCAGGTCCGAGTTCCAGAAGCCGTCACGACGCTGCGCCAGCGCCAACGTCGAAGCCATCTTCTTGTACACCCGCAGGTACTCCGGCCGCCGCGGGTCGGTGGACGGCAGGACCTGCAGCACCTTCGTCAACGCGGAAAACGCCCAGCCGTTGCCGCGGGACCAGAACACGCCCGAGCCGGTAAAGCGTGAATCGCGGTACCACAGACCCGTGAACTCGTTGTACAGCTTGTGTTCCGACGACCGGAACAGCTTGTCCATGGCGTCCAAATAGGACGGATCGTGGTCGATCACGCTCATCCGGGCGAACGACGGCATCGCCATGTTCAGCGCGTCGACGTAGTTCCAGTAATCGCGGTGCCCGGCCTGCACGGACGCGACCTCGTCCTTGATCCGGGTGCGGATCGAGTCGAGCGGGATCTCCGGGTGGAAGTACGTGTACAGGTCCAGGTACGCCTCGCCGGCGGCCTGGTTGTCGGGGAAGAACGGGCGCTTCGGGTCGGACGGCAGCTGGTAGCCGTTCGCCTCCGCCCACGGCAGCGTTTTGTGGTTCGACTGGCCGGTGGTCCGGACCAGCGCGAGGTTGCCGACGTGGAACGTCGCGTTCTGCCAGTCCGGGGCGGCCAGGTTCGTCCCGTTGGTCACCCAGTAGTTGCCCGCGGCGACCATCTGGTCGGAGACAGCGCATTCGGCAGCCGCGGCCGAAGCCACCGGCGCCGTGCACAGCCCGCCCGCCACCGCCGCGGCCGCGAGCACGCCAAAGCCACGAATTCCCGGGAAACGCATGGAAGCGTCCTCCTCAGCACGTCATGGCGGCGGGTCGGTCGCAGCGAGTGTTCAGGGTTCCCGGTGGACGTGTCAAGGTGCCGGTGAGCGGTACGGCGCAACGGTTCCCAGCAACCGGCGGGACGCCGTTTCGGCCCCGTCGGCGTTCTTCGCCAGCACCAGCGTCAGCACGCGGGAGTGCGCGACGAGCGTGTTGCCCTCCGGCAGCTCCATCGGCTCGCCGTGCGCGGTCAGCGCCGCCACCACGGGTACCTGCAGCTGCGCGATCAACGCGTTCCCGGACGCGCGGATCAGCGCCGCGTGGAACCGGGAGTCGGCCTCCCGGAACGCCGCGGTGTCGGAACGCTCGACGGCGTCCGCCATCAGCTCGTAGGCCGCGGCCATCGCCGAAAGCTCGTCGGGACGCCGGTGCTGCGCGGCCATCCGCGCCGCCTGCGGCTCGATCATCAGCCGCAGCTCCAGCAGCTCGCGCAGGTGCTCGCGGCCGTCGGGCCCGTTGACGCGCCAGGCGATGACGTCCGGGTCGATCGCGTCCCACGCGTCGGGCGGCAGCGTCCACGTGCCGACCCGCGGGCGGGCGGTGACCATGCCCTTGGACTCCAGCACGCGCAGCGCCTCGCGGACCACGGTCCGGGACGCGGAGAACCGCCGGCCGAGCTCCTCGGGGACGAGCGGCTGCCCGTCCCCGAGGACTCCTTCGACGATGAGCCTGCCCAGTTCGTCGACGATGCGGGCGTGCAAGGTGCGGGGAGCGCTCATCGCCGGGGCGCCCGCGCTACTCGGGCAGGCCGACGCGGCGCTCTCCGCTGCGCAGCTGCTGCAGCACGACCGCGATCACGAGCAGGGCGCCGTGGGCGACGTTCTGCCAGAACGGGTTGATGCCCAGCCCGGACATGCCGTTGTCGAGCACGCCCAGGATGATCACCGCGAGCACGGTGGAGATGATCGACCCGCGGCCGCCCTTGAGCATCGTGCCGCCGAGCGCGGCGCCGGTGACGGCCTGCAGTTCCAGACCCTCGGACCCGGAGACCGGCTGGCCGGAGCCGGTGCGCGCGGTGATCAGCACACCCGCGACCGCCGCGACCACGCCGGCCAGCGCGTACACGCCGATGATGTACCGGTTGATGTTGATGCCGGCCAGCCGCGCGGCCGTGTCGTTGCCGCCGATGGCGTAGACGTTGCGGCCGATGTCGGTGTACTTGAGCAGGAAGTGCAGCAGCGCCGCGACGATCAGGAACACCCACACCAGCGACGGCAGGCCCGCGATCGCGCCCTTGGCCAGGAAGATGAACAGGTCGTCGCCGCCGGTGTACCCCTGCGACTTGCCGTTCGAGATCACCTGCGCGACACCCTTGTAGGTGGCGAGCATGGCCAGGGTCGCGACCACCGGGTTCACCCGGCCAAAGATGATGATCATGCCGTTGATCAGGCCGCAGAGGATCCCGACGCCGACCGCGGCGAGGATGCCAACCCCGGCGCTGCCGGTCGAGGTGAACACCATCGCCGAGATGACCGAGGCGAGCCCGGCCATCGAGCCGACCGAGATGTCCAGCGCGCCCAGGATGATCACCAGGGTCTGCACCAGGGCCAGCAGCCCCATGATGGTGATCGCGCTGCCGATCAGCAGCAGGTTGTTGGTGCGCAGGAAGTTGTCGTTCAGGATGCTGAGCAGGACGATCAGCGCGATCAGGGTGATGATCAGGCTGGAGTTCTGCACGCCGATGCCGGTCAGCACCCGGCGCGCGGCCGACGGCTGGGGCGGCGCAGCGGGTGCCGACGTTTCCTTGGTGGGGGTACTCATGCGCCGATCTCCTGGGCTTCTTCCACGGCTGGTTCGGTTTCGGGGATGGCGAGGGTCAGCACGGCTTCCTCGGTCGCCTCGTCGCGGCTGAGCTGGCCGGCGAGGTGCCCGGCGCGCATCACGAGGATGCGGTCGGCGAGCGTCAGCACCTCGGGCAGGTCGGAGGAGATGACCAGCAGGGCGATGCCTTCGGCGGCGAGGCCGTCGATGATCCGGTAGATCTCGGCCTTCGCGCCGACGTCGACACCGCGGGTCGGCTCGTCGAGGATAAGCAGCTTCGGCCGCCGCGCGAGCCAGCGCGCGAGCACGGCCTTCTGCTGGTTGCCGCCGGACAGCTTGCGGACTTCCTGCTCCATCGACGGCGTCCGCACGCGGAGCTCGCTGATGTACTCCTCGACGAGTGCGCGCTCCTTCGCGCGCTTCACGACGCGGAAGCGGCGAAGGCGGTCCAGCACCGAGATGGAGATGTTGTCGCGGACGGACCGCTGCATGAGCAACGCGTCCGTCTTGCGCTCTTCGGGCGCGAAGCCGATGCCGGCTTTGACCGCGTCGCCCGGGTTGTGCGCGCGCAGCCGCTTGCCGTCGAGCTCGACGGTGCCCGACCGGATCGGCAGGTCGCCGACGATCGCGCGGGCCAGCTCGGAGCGTCCGGCGCCGACCAGCCCGGCCAGGCAGACGACCTCGCCCGCGCGGACCTGCAGCGAGATGCCGGTGACGTCGTCGGTGGTGACGTCGTCGAGCTTCAGCACGACTTCGCCGGTGTCCTGCGTGACGCGACGCTCGAGCGCGGACAGGTCGCGCCCGATCATCATCCGGACGAGGCCGGGTTCGTCGGTCTCCGCGACCTGCTGGACGCCGACGAGCTTCCCGTCGCGCAGCACGGCGACGCGGTCCGCGAGCTGGAAGATCTCCTTCATCCGGTGCGAGACGTAGACGACCGCGACGCCGCTGTCGCGCAGCCGCCCGATCAGCCGGAACAGCGCCTCGACCTCGTGTTCGGACAGCGACGACGTCGGCTCGTCGAACGCGATCACCTTCGGCGGGTCGGCCGCGGTGAGCACTCGGAGGATCTCGACGATCTGCCGCTGGGCGGCCGACAGCGCGACGCCGAGCGTCGCCGGGTTGAGGACGCCTTCGAAGCCGTACTCGGCGAGCGCGTCCTGCGTGGCCTTCATGAGCGTGCGGCGGTTGAACACCCGCGCCCTGGCGGGGAGCTCGCCGACGAAGACGTTCTCCGCGACCGAAACGTGCGGGATGATCTCGGGTTCCTGGTAGATCACGCGCACCCCGGCGGCCATCGCGGCGCGCGGGGTGTCGAAGGTGACCTCGGTGCCGTCGAGGAGGAGCCGGCCGTCGTCGGGGCCCTGGTCGCCGGAGAGGACGCGCAGCAGCGTCGACTTCCCGGCGCCGTTCTCGCCCATCAGCGCGAGCACCTCGCCGGAGCGGAACTCCAGCGAGACGTCATCGAGGGCGGTGACGCCGGAGAAGCGCTTGCCGATGCCCTCGACGGCGAGCGCGGGAGAAGTGGAGGACATGGTCGCCTTCCGTACGGCGGTCGTGAGATGAGGCCGAGCGCGTTGTGCAGCCCCGCGACGTACTCGTAGGCCGCGACGAGGTGCCGTTCGCGCTCCGGCCAGGTCGTCGCCGCCAGGGCGCCG